>JBOHPM010000031.1:0-13022 GCA_050731715.1 Candidatus Rokuibacteriota bacterium | reverse complement strand
ACACACGGGGGAGCCACGAATGCAAACGGTGCGGATCGGCCACAGCCCGGATGCCGATGACGCCTTCATGTTCTATGCCCTCACGTCCGGGAAGGTCACGATCCCCGGGGTCCAGGTGGAGCACATTCTGGAGGAGATCGAGTCCCTGAATCGGCGCGCGCGGACCGCCGAGCTGGAGGTCACCGCCATCTCGGCGGCCACCTACTGCCTCGTGGCCGACCGGTATCGCCTCATGGACCCCGGCGCGTCCATGGGAAAGGGCTACGGCCCCATTCTAGTAGCGCGCGCGCCGATCGCGCCCGAGGCCCTTGTCGACCAGGTAATCGCCATTCCCGGTAGCCACACCACCGCCTCGCTGCTCCTGCGGCTCTACCTGCCCGAGGAGCCTCCATTCATCGAGGTAGCCTTCGACAAAATCCCCGCGGCCGTGCTCGACGGTCAGGCCGATGTCGGGCTGCTCATCCACGAGGGGCAGATCACCCATGGCACGGTGGGACTCGTCAAGGTCATGGATCTGGGCGAGGTGTGGCAGCGGGAGAGCAGTCTGCCGCTACCCCTCGGCGTCAACGTGATGCGGCGGGATCTGGGGGAGCCGCTGCACCGGGCCATTTCCCGGGCGCTGCGGGAGTCCATCGCCTGGGCGTACGCCAACGTCGACGAGGCGCTGGAGTACGCGATGCGCTATGGACGGGGGATCGACAAAGAAACGTGCCGGCGCTTCGTCCTCATGTACGTCAACGACTACACGCTCACACTGGGCGCCCAGGGCCGCGCCGCCCTGGAGCGACTCTACGGGATGGCCCGCGACCGCGGCCTGATTCCTGCCGTCCCCCCGCTCGATCCGATCTGACGCCAGCGTGCGTTCACGGCAGCTCGACACGGACACTTTCGGCGTACAGCTCCGCCTTCAGGCGCGAGAGCTTGTCGACGCCGGTCGTCGGCTCCAGGCGGAGGATGCCGACACCGTCGAGACGCAGACGAAGCATCGTGGTCGTCAAGTCGGCCGTGAGAAGGTCGAGGGTGCCGCTCTTCTCGTTGGCATCCGTTCCCTGTCCCCTGACGACGAAGGCCTCGTGCCACTTGCGCCAGTCGGCGGCGGGCTCCGCGAGCTCGACCGAGAGGTTCGAGATCTCCCCTTGGGGCGAGAGCTTCACGGTGATCGGCGAGACCTTCGACACTCGTGCGGTGTCGAGGCCGGCGAGGGTGAGCCGAAAGTTCGACGCCAGGGCGGGCCTGGGCATGGCCGCCTTGGGGACCGACTGTCCCCCTCCGGGCGTGATCACAACGGCCTCGGCCTGGGCGACGACCGCGAGGCTCGCCGGCTCCTTGGAGCTGGCATCGAAGGCAGGAAAGCCGATCTCGAGAAGGCGGAGGTTGGTGAACGTCCGTCGTTCCTGTTCCTTCAGGACAGCGTCGTAGGTCACGAGCACGCCGGTCTTCACCTGCGGCGTGCCCGCGAGCGCCGCCGACAGCCACTGGAAGAACGGCTTCGATGCGGTGGACAGAATCTGGAGGTGCAGCGGTTCGAGCCGAGCGCGCGACGGGTGTTTCTTGGGGAAGGCTCCTGGCGTCCGTGGTTCGCTGATGGCGTCGGCGACGATCGCTCCACCACCGACCGCCTGGACGAATCCGGCGATCGCCCCGTCGAGAAAGAGGGCGACGGTCCCCGTGGTGGGGTACGCCCGCGCCGGCGCCGCCTGCGATGAGATATGCCCCGTCACGACGACGAGGAGCGTGAAGACGGCGACACAGAGGTTTCGTGTTCTCATCGGCGTCCCTCAGGTCCAGGCTTCGCGGTCAGCGTGGTGTCTGCGCAGGCGCCGGAGAAGCGCGGCGCAGGGTTAGGGCGACCTTCTCCACCTCTCCGCTCGTGAGCTCGATCGCCAGCTTGCCTTCGGTGAAGCCACCCGCTTTCACGAGCAGGGTTTGGCGGCCCAGCGGCACGTCCGTCACCACGAAGACGCCCTGAGCGTTCGTTTTCACCTGCTTGTTCGCCACGCTGACCAGGGCTCCGGGAATCGGCGCTCCGTTGTCCGCTCGCACGACGCCGTGAACGATCGCCATCCCCTGTCGCGCCGGGGGAACGCTGGCAATGGGCCCTGGCGGCGCAGCCGGGGTGTCCGATGGTGACTTGACGATCGGTGGTGGCGTGCTTGCCGGAGGCGGCTTCGTCGTGACTGGGGGCGTCGAGGCTCCCGGCCCGGTCGAGGTCCGGGGCTGCGTTACCACGCCAGGGACCGTCTGGCTTCCGGCCGGCACGCGGGCGGGGGCGGTCACTGTGGTCGAGGTCGCCGGCGGAGTCACTTTGCCGGGCGTGGTCGTCGTCTTGGAGACCGTCCCGCTGGCGGGGGGTCTCGAAGGGTCGCCAGGAGTAATGCCAGCCACGGGAGCGGGTTGTTTGGGCGGTGTGATCGTCCACCACCGCGGTGAGCCCGGCGGTCGCGTAATTGGTGGCACGACCCCCTGCGGCGAAGGCTTCTCCGGGATGGTGGCCCTTCCGGGCGCGGGTTTGGAGGGGGTCTCAGGGGGGACCGCGGCAGGCGAGGGAGGCGGTGGCACCGGTTCCCCTTGCGACACGGCGGGGGAGGGAACCAGTCGTGGTCCCTCGACGACGGGCGGGCTCGGTTGCCCAACGGCGGGATCCGTGGGCAGCAGGGCCGGAGGCGGTGTTTGCAGAGGGACGTCGACGGGTTGCTGCCCTCCCGAGCGCTCGCCCGAGCGGATGAGTCCAGCAGTCTGCGCCATCACGAGCAGTTGCTGCGTCACCTGCAGGGCGAGGAGGACGTCCTCCCTTCCGATCCCACCCTGGCTGATGGGGGGTGACTGCGGGGTGGCTCCGGCCATCGTCTGCTGCCCGGGCTCCGTGCCCGGCACCGCTCCGGGGGGCGGCAGCAGTGTCGCTGCCGGCGGAACGCTCGCCGCTGACGCCGCGAGCATCTGCTGAAGCTGCAGGCTCAGATCCGCGATCTGCTGATCGTAGGAAGCGACGTCGCAGGCGCCGTCCCGTATCGCGGCTTCCCGCGCATCGAGCGTGGACTCCAGCTGCCCCACGGCGGCCTGGAGCTCGGCGGAGCCTCCGCCCGCCGCCGCGAGCTGCGTCCTCAGCGTTTGCACCGAAGCGCGAAGGTCCCCCTGAGAGCCGGGGCCTGACAGACTCGCGCAGGGGAGGGCGAGGTCGCCCGCCTGGACGCTACCGCCCGGCTTGAGGCCGATCAGCGCTCGCCCCTCACGGACCTCGAGGACGAAGCCTTCGCCGACCTGAGCGGTGCCCCCGTCCGGCCGGCGGAAGCCGATCCGGGCCCCGGGGCGTACGTCCGGGATCGTTGCCGCATCGACGACCGCTCCCTCGGGCACCACGCCGAGGACGTTTCCTGACTGTCCGAAGGCCGGGCCGACCGACGCGAGCGCCAGGAGCACGGCGAAGCCGACAGCGCGTCGCCGTGCCCCCGGTGCGTGACGGTTCGGCTGGCTGCGCCTCATGAGCTCCTCGGCCCTGAGGGCGGCCCGTTCATGGCCGCTGCAGGATCCACACTTGTGTGGGGTCGTTGTTTCGGGCTGACCGCTGTCGGATCTCACAGCCATTCTGGTTGACGCAATTGTTGACCGCGTCCATCACCTTGCTGGTGGCGACATTGCGAATGACGAACAACCCGGCCCGGTTGGGAACCTGATAGAAGTGCCACAACTGGTTGGCGTTGTGCCCACCGAACGGCAGATTTGCCTCCCACATCTGGATCCGCCCGGGGTCATCGAGCAGATCGTTTCCGTCGACTTCGAGGAAGTCGATGTTGTCGCCCGACCCGTTCTGGATGGTGTAGCCACCGGTGACCTTCTTGATCCTGAACCGGTTGTTGGCCGTCGATTCACCGATACTCCACAGCTGCACCTTGCAGCCGTTCTGCCCACGGCAGCCGCCACTGATGTCCAGATACTTCCGGCCTTCCAGGAGCCGGAGATAGTAGACGCCGTCGGCAACCGGATTGGCGATCAGGTTGGCGAACAACTGCCCGGCATTATAGACGACCTCCTCGGCGGCTTTGGCGGCCGCGGCCGCCGCTTCCTGGGCGGCCTTCGCCGCGTCGGCGGCCCTGCCGAGCTCGCTGCGCTCCCCGCGGGCCACCGTCACCGGGTTGACGCACCCTCCGTAGACCCCGCCTGACCCGCCAACATTCGGAACGGGCAGTGGCACGGGCAACTGGCTGCGAGCTTGCCGGGGCACCCCCGACCACGCGGCGTTAAGGTACCACTGGGGATAGTGAAAGCAGAAGTCGGAGAAGACGACGGCGCCTCCCCCCAGGATTCCGCCGGCGAGAACGCCACCGACGAAATTGGTCACCAGCGGTTCACCGATCGCCGGCACACGTTCGCGGACGCTGACCTGAACGGTCTTGATGTCGTCGTAGTAGGTTCGCGTACCGGCGCGGCCATACTGATAGGGTCCCAGCAGGTAGGGGGGGAGCATCGTGATCGGGTCGTTGACGAAGTCGAACCGCTGCAGTCGCCCCTTCCCGAGCAGCGCATTCAGCCTGTCTCTGAACGCATCGTTACCGGGGTGGGGCGCGGCGATGGCATAGACCGCCTGCGGCTTGATGGCGTCCGATTGCGAGCCCGACGTCAGGTGACCCGCGAGATATGCGGCAAAGACTTGCGCGTGCGCTGCGCCCAGCGAGTGCCCCACGAGAAAGACCCTCTTCGAGGATCCGGCGGCGGCCCTGATCTCACTCACCAGGCATTCACGGAAGGAGCTCTCGCCCCGTGAGCTTTGCAGACACTGACCGGGGGCCGGTCCTTGCCCGCCTTGCCGGATCACCTTGGGGCGAGCCTTCAAGCTATCCCAGAAGCCCTTGTGCACCTGACCGGCGAGCGGGGCCAGGTCAGGGGTTTCGTGGATGGCGTAGAAGTCGGAGAAGACCCACTCGGCCCAGTCGTACCCGGCCTTCGTCTTGGCCGCACCCACCCGATCCGTGCCCCGGAAGACGACGACGACCGCCTTCGGGGAGGAGATCACCATGGCCTCCGGGTTGTATCCGCCCTGGTCGCTGTAGATCCACGTATAGGCCGGATTGGCGAAGAGATAGGCCGTGTACTTCCTGTACTCGCTGTAGAAGGAGGCCGGATTCGTGTGTAGCGACTTGGCATACGGCTCGTTCTGCCGGAACGGCGATCCCGAGAGCTGATCCAGGAACTCGGGGTACACCAGGGTTGCCAGGTAGGTCGCCAGATACGAATTGACGGGGTTGGGCCCTGCCGTGCTCACATCGAACTGGGTATCGAAGACGCTAGTGGCCCGCAGGGGGAGTCTATTGAACGTCCCCGAAGGCAGCGGCTGCGGTTGTAGCCTCTGGACGGGCTGGGCGTGGGCGGTCTGGGGAAGGGCGGCGAGCAGGATGCCGCACACGGTCAGCAACGCGAGCACAGATCGCATCGTCATGGTGATCTCCTCCGTTCGCGCACGACCCTCAAATCAGCGCCGTTGGACGGCCGCACTCGTCAACGAGAGCACGGAGCCGGTGAACCGGTCGATCGACTTGACGTCGTTGTCGATGAAGCCGTTCGCCCACGCCGCCAGCAAGGCTTCGCCGGGAAGCGCCGCGATGACCGCGTCGGCTGGCCCCAACCGCGAGCGGACCTCCGCCAGCTTCACACCCTTGGCCAGCTCGCTGCGCACGCGGTCCATCGAGGTATCCGCGGCCAGGTGGATCAGCTGGGCAACCTCGCGTTGCAGCTGCGGCACGATGGCGCCGTTCCAGACCGTGACGACGATCTGCATGACGTACCCGCAGATGACACCGCCGATCTCCGGAATGAGCCCGCAGAGGGCAGCGGTGACGTTCTGGATGGTGCCCCCCGACAGCTGTAGCAATGAAAAGCCCTGATTGAGCAGGAAGCCACCGTGGCCCACGCGCTCGCTGTCGATGTATTTGTGGCCGATGGCGCGTAGCAGCTCGACCCCGATGGCCGCGTAGAGCTGATCGTAGTCGCGGGGGCTCTTGAGGGCCGTCTCTGCCCGCTGGCGCGCCTGGTCGACGGCCGCCGTCGTCGACCCGGCGGCGACGGTGCTCGCCAGAGCTTCCAGCGCCTCGCTCCCGGTGCGAAAGGCCGCCTCGTATTGCCGTTCCAGGAGCACGCCGCGCGCCACCGCCCGCATCTCGCGCTCGGTCAACGTAAGCCCCTGCAGGAACGGCACCCGCTTTTCGATCTCCTGGTTGATGGCGGGGATCGGCGAGGGCACCACCTTGACGACGCTCTCGAACCCGCCCCGCAGCTGGGTGGCCAGGCCCGCGCGGACCGCGGGCAGGATGCGCTCGTTCATCACGGTGCGCGCATGGCGCTCAGCCTCATTCAACACGCCGCCGATGGTGGCTTCGATCTGGGCCCGCAGGGGCGGAGGAATCGTCTCGATCAAGCAACGCCCACCGGCCAGCTGCTCGGCGACGCGGATCATCATGTCGGTGCCGCGCCGGATCAGCACGGTGCGATCGCTGGCGCTCGCGGCCAGGCCCCGGCCCAGGTTGTCGAGCTCGGTCGTGATGGCCGTGGAGATGGTGCTGGTCGCGGACCGGATGACGTCCTGAGCCCTGGCCTGGGCGAAGGCGCCCGGGTTCGCGGAGAACTCGTTGAGGAGCCTGGCGATATCGACGTTGCTCGATTCGAGGCACTTGAACAGGGCCTCCTGCTTTTTGATCTGGGTCAGCAGGGCGCGTTGCCAGGCAAGCTGGGCCAGGAAGACATTGTTCGCCAGCTGCTGCTGCAGCTCGGCCACCTGCTTCTGCGCCGCGGCCAGCTGCATCTCGCCCCGTCGGATTTCCCTTTTGACCTCTAGTTCTGCCTTGGTGAGCTCCTTCGCCGCATCCCTCTCGACGCTGGCCAGCTGCTTCTGGGTGCTCTGGACCTGGGACTGGAGCTTGCTGATCTCGGACTCCGCAGCGCGCCGCGTCTCTCGCTCGGCGTTGCGAACCTCGCGGTCGACCGCGCTGCGCAAACAGTTCACGGTCCGGGATATGTCGACGGTGATCTCGCAGCCGATGACCCGCGGTGGCGCCTGGGCCAGTTGCAGGAGCGGGGTGCCGGGTTCGGCTCCGGCCAGACGCGGCTGGTCGGCGCCCAGGGCCAGCCAGCACGCGGCCAGCCAGCACGCACTGAGAGCCGGCCATCTCAGCCTGGTCGATCGCATTGGCAGGATCCTCCCTGAGGACTATCGCTTCGGCGCGTCACGAAAACGTCAAGGTGGCGTCAGGTGCCTTGACGGGAGATCGCAGCGAGTGCTAACGTCCCGCCACCCTTCACGTTTGGGGCTCACCTATGGTACCGTTTCGGATCACGCTCCTGGGCGGGTTTGGGGCGCTCTCGCCCTCGGGCGAGCCGCTCGCGATCCCGGGACGCAAAGTCCGGGGCTTGCTCGCCTACCTCGCGGCCTCTTCGGAGCCGCGGGAGCGTGACTCCGTCGCCGCCTTGCTCTGGGGCGAGACGAGCGACCGCGGAGCCCGCCACAGCCTCCGTCAGGCCCTGTCGAGCCTGCGCAAAACCATGCCCGGGTTGCTGACCGAGCGAAACGCGGTCGCCCTGAATAGCGGCCTCGTCGATGTGGACGTCGCACGCTTCGAGCGTCTCGCGCGGCAGGACGAGCCCGGCGCGCTCGAGGAGGCCGCGCGTCTCTATCGTGGGCCGTTCCTCGCAGGCTTCGACGGCGGCGGCGGGGCGTCCTTCGAGGAGTGGCGCTCCCTCGAGCGCGATCGGCTCGGCGAGCTGGCGCTCGATGTGCTGGCCCGGCTGTTGGCGGACCAGATGCGGCGAGACGCTTTGGAGCTGGCCATTCAGACGGCGCTCCGTATCCTGAGCATCGACCCGCTGCAGGAAGTCGTCCACCGGACCCTGATGCGGCTGTTCGCCCGGCAAGGCCGGCGGGCGGCGGCCCTTCATCAGTATCAGCAGTGCGTGGGGTGGGTGCGGCGGGAGCTGGGCATCGAGCCCGAGGAGGAGACTCGCGAGCTGTACCGCGAGCTTCTCCGGAGTCAGGACCCGGGGGGAGCGCTCGGGCTCGTCAGGCGACCGCCTGGCGACGGGCTGGGCGGCTCCTCTCCGGACGGGTCCATGGTGGGGCGGGTCTCCGAGATCGAGTCCCTTCGCGAGGCCGTCGAGCGGACCCGCGGCTCGGGTGCCCGTGTCATGATGATCAGTGGCGAGGCCGGCATCGGAAAGACCCGCCTGATCCAGGAGCTGACCGGCGAGGCCTCGCGGCGCGGGATTCGCGTTCTCTCGGCCGTCTGCCACGAGACCGAGCAGCCGCTGCCCTTCCGTCCCTGGGTCGATGCGCTCCGGTCAGAGTCGCCGATACGCGTGACCGAGGTCGCCGACCGCCTCACCCCCGCGGCCCGCCGGCTTCTCGGACGCGTGTTCCCGGAGCTCTCGAGCGCCGGTGAGCCTGGCCTCACGACGACCGATGAGCACGGCCTGCTCTTCGAAGCCATGGGGGAGGTCGTCCAGGCGGTCGCGTCCGGCGAGCCGGTGATCATTGTGCTCGAGGACCTTCACTGGGCCGATACCATGAGCACGCGCCTCCTTGGTTTCCTGGGCCGACGCCTGAGGGCGGTACCTGTCCTCATCGTCGGCAGCGCACGTCCCGAGGACGCCGTCGAGCTGCCGGTGCTGGAGCGCGCCCTGGCCGAGCTCCGAGCCGCGGGCCGGTTGGAGGACATCGCGCTCGGCGGCCTCAATCGGGAGGAGAGCCTGGTCCTGGCGCGGGCCCTGTTCAGGAAGCGGAGCCAGGGCCTGGAGATCGAGGCGCTCGCCGACGAGCTGTGGGCGCTCAGCGAGGGGAACC
The DNA here is from genome assembly GCA_050731715.1 of Candidatus Rokuibacteriota bacterium. Classification (GTDB taxonomy): domain Bacteria; phylum Methylomirabilota; class Methylomirabilia; order Rokubacteriales; family CSP1-6; genus 40CM-4-69-5. Next base: position 4,201 of record JBOHPM010000031.1, on the reverse strand, counting down.
CGTTCGTGATCGTGGAGACGGTGCGGGCCCTGGATTCCGGCATTCTCGTCGAGGGCGGTCCGCTCCTGGTCGCGAGCGTCCGCCAGGCGGTGGCGGTGCGGTTGGCCCGCTTGCCCGAGCTGCCCCGGCGCGCCGTTGCCGTCGCGGCGATCATCGGGCGGTCGTTCTCGTTCCGGCTGCTGCAGGAGGCGGCAGGCCTCGGCGAAGCGGGCACGGCCACCGCGGTCGAAGAGCTGGTGCGCCGCCGGATCCTGGACGGTGTGGGCGAGGCGCTCGATTTCTGCCACGCTCGGATCCGTCGTGTGGCGTACGAGGAGATCCTTCCGGCCTGGAGGGCCGCGCTCCACGACGCGGTCGCCCGCGCGATCGAGTCGCTGAACGCGGACCATCTCGATGACGTGGCGGACCAGCTCGGGCATCATTTCCGGCAGGCCGGCCATGCCGACAAGGCCCTTGCCTACCTCAAGCGCTTCGCCGGGATCGCCGCCCGGCGCTACGCGCTGGACACGGCGCTGGCGGCGCTCCGTCAGGCGAGCGAGGTGGTGGACCGGCTTCCCGCGGCCGATCGCGACGGCCAACGGCTCGACCTGACGCTGCGCCAGGCGTTCGTCATGTCGACCCAGGGCCGCCAGCGGGAGATCCTCGATCTGCTATCGAGCCAGGCCGAGTGTGTCGAGCGTGTCGCCGACCCGGTGTTGGTCTCCGAATACTATTTTCGGCTCGCCCTCACGCAGTTCTACCTCGGTGATTACTCGGCTTCCCAGCTCGCCGCCCAGCACGCCCAGCGGGAAGGCGAGCGTGCCGGCGACGCCGGATGTATGGGCAAGGCGCTGTATGTCCTGGTGCTCGACAGCTACGGCCTGGGTACCCCTCAACGCGGCATCACCGAGGCGATGCGCGCCATTCCATTGCTGGACCGGCCCCCCACCCAGTACTGGCTCGGCTTCGCCTATTTCGGCCTGGCCCTCAACGCGGTCGTGGGCGGCGTCCTGGATGTGGCGCTCGACGCCGCGGAACGAGCGCGGGGGATCGGCGTCTCCATCCACGACTCGCGCCTCATGGCTGGTGGGAGCTATGTTGTCGCCTGGGTGCAGGCGCTGCGTGCTGAGTGCGAGGTGGCGATCGAGACCGCGCGCCATTCGATGGACGTCGCCCGTGACTGCACGGCGACCGCCCTGGCCACGGGCTCGCTGGGGCTCGCGCACCTGGAACGAGGCGATGCCGACGCCGCCGTGCCAGTCCTGCAGGAAGCCGTGCAGCAGCTGATCGGCATCCCGCTGCGGCAAGGGATCGTGCGGCATCTGGTGTACCTCAGCGAGGCGTATCTCCTGGCCGGCGAGGTGGCCCGAGCGGTCGAGACTGTCCAGGAGGCGGCCCGGAGAAACCAGGACGGCGAGAACCCCTTCAACATGGGCCTGGTCGAGCGGGCCCTCGGGCGGATCGCGCAGGCGGCGCGAAACTCGGATGAAGCGCAGGCGCGCCTCTCGTCGGCGTTGGCCGGATTCGAGCGATGTGGGGCCAGCTTCGAGGCAGGACGGACCAGGGTTGAGCTCGGGGAGCTCGCGGCAGCCCGGGGTGACACCGAGATCGCTGCCGAACATGCACGTGTCGCCCTTGCCGCATTCGACCTTGCCAATGCTCCGAAACGCGCGGCCGCGGCCCGGTTGCGGGCGCGCGCGTGGAGCCTTCGGGTAGGTGAGGGTGTATCCGGAGTGGAGGCGCGAGGCCCGAGCGCCATGGTCAGCGCCGGCGGGGCCAAGATCTAATTCACGGTGTGCTGCACCCCCGTGGCGGAGTCGCAGGGTGTCCCCGCTGACGTGTTTCCGCCGCGCACACGCAGGGGAAGCTCGAAGATGTTCCCGGGACCCGTCAGGGTAGCCGTACCGAGGCCGGACGCCGTCGCGTACGTCAGATTGCTGATTCCTGCCGGCGCCGGCGCTGCCGCCTCGACGCAGAGGCGATCCAGCGCCTGGAACTGAGGAGCTGGCCGGCCGCCGGCGGCGGCGCCGCCAGGCGCAGTTCGCACTGGACCAGGTCATTGATGCTCACCAAGTTACCGGTCTGCAGATTCCGACAATTGGCGGCCTGCGTGAACCCATTCGCCAACGGGCTCGGCCTGACCTCCAAGGGCAAGGTGGTGGTGCGGTGTTCGTTCGGTGAGGCGATCGTAATGGTGTCGTTGCTCGCAGTGGTGAGGCCTCGGATGCCAGCGACGTCAATCGGGAAGTTGATTTGCGCGTGCGCCAGTACCGTGGTGGGGCCGAGGGGTTGGCTTGACGTCAGGAAAGGCGGAAGGCCGGGGTGACGAACTCCACGCCGGCCTGGGCCGGGGGCGCGACCATCACGCTCAGGGCCAGCAACGCAACTGCAACGAGGAAGCGACCGTGGAGCAGCTGTCTCGAGGTACCTCTACTTGCGGCGGAGACTCACCCCGTACCATGTGCCGTCGACCTTGATGTCGCCCTGCAACGTCCGGGAGTCCTTCGACAGGGTCAGCTCGAGCTTGAGATCGCCGTCGGCACCCTGGCCCGAGAACCCGCGCCCGACCACGGCCATCCGGGAGAGCGGGATGGCGTCGGCCGAGCGTCTCTGCAGCTGATAGCTCTCGTGCAGGCCGTCCGTCCCCGAGCCTCGGTTGCGGGCGCTGCTGAGCAGGAGCGTGGCTTCCGCGGTGGATCCCGTCTGGACGATTGACAGCGTAGCCAGCGCCTCGCTTTGGCGTGTGGACATCCAGCCTTCCCACTGCCCGGCGAAGGGCCGCAGGGCCGGGTCCGGAGGCAGCGCGGCGACCCTTTCCTCGGCTGCTCTCGGCCCCGCGGGCGGCGGCGCCGGGAGCGGCAGGGACGGTGGTAGAGGCGAAGACTGCGGTGGCGGCGCCGGTGGTGCCGATTGCGCCGGCGGTGCTGATTGGGCGGGGGCCACCGGGGCGGAGCGAGGTTCGGGGCCGGCAACAGCTGGACGGGGAAGCACGAAGACGAACTGGCCTTCGCCGTCGAGGCTGCCCCACTGCATGTCCTGCTTGTAGTCGGAGGCCTGAGCGACTCGCGGATGCATCCAGGCGGCCAGCTCCGATGCCGTGATCAAGCCATCGCCATTGCCGTCGGCATGACCTTCGAGGCCTCGCAACAAGGCGCGGGTGAACACGCCGTGGCCCTGGTCCTCGATCACCGGCTGATCGCGGCGGCCGGCCGTCAAGACCTGGATGGTCCGGCTCTTGAGCACCAGCTCCAGGTAGCGTTGGTCGGCGGCCGGCGGCGCCTGAGCCCTGACGAGACTGTAGCCCCCATAGCAGGCGTCCACCGCGATGAGGATGTGCTTGGCCGCGATGCGCTGCCCGATCTGCTTGAGTTGCTGCATCGACAGCGCGGTGAGGGGCAGATTGTCCATATCGGCGTCGTGCGGCAGCAGATAGCCTTCTTCTCCCCCGTGCGGCAGCACCTCGGTCACGCCGTGCATGGCAAAGAAGACGAACACGCGATCGTCCGCACCGGCGCGCCGCCGGACGATTCCACTCAAGACCCGCTCGATCGCGGTACGCGTGGCCTGGTCATTGGTCAGCAAAAAGATCTTGTCGGCCGGGAATCCGATGGTGCCCAACGCCCGGGCGATCGACTGGGCGTCGTTCACGGCATAGTTGAGGGGGGCCACCCGGTGATCACGGAAGCGATCGACTCCGACGACCACGGCCCAGCTCTGAGCATAGGGCTGGGCGAGGGACGAAGACGATCGAGGCGTGACCGCGATACCACGATCCTGGGCCGCGAGGCCGCCGGGGGCCAGAAGCAGCACGACGGACCCGAACCCAGCGGCAGCGATGCGCAGTGGAGTGATCATGGGCTACGGCCTGACCAGCACGGTGACCGTGTTCCAAACATAGGCCGGAGACGACGATTCGGCGGGCACCCCTCTGACGGCGATAGCCCGGGCGCCGGCGACGGCCTCAGGTGTTGGCCGCTTGAGGCCGATTCCGACGGTCTGGAGGCTGGCTTCATCGAGCGGAGCCGCGGTGATCAGGGCCAGCGTGGTTTCCAGGCCGAAGGGCGGCGAGACCTCGAAGGTGAACGGCGCGCCGGGGCCCGGGACCTCGATGGGAGCCGCCCCCTGGACGCGGGCGTCACGCTGATGCTCATTGGGGAAAATACGAGTGACGTTTCGCTCCGCATCGATGTGGAACAGATAGAGGTGCCCGGCCATCGTCGCC
>JBOHPM010000030.1:0-13979 GCA_050731715.1 Candidatus Rokuibacteriota bacterium | reverse complement strand
GCATGGGCAGGGTGACCGCCTTGAAGCCGTGCACGGCCACGTGGGTGAGCTTGGCCAGGTCCTCGTTGGAGAGCACGGGATCGGGCAGGGCGATCTGCCGGCAGGACTGGGGCTCGGGTGACAAGAGATTTCGCTCGGGCCCGACCGTCGATTCCATGGACGTGACCAGCTCCTCGCGGATCTGGTCCAGCGGCGGGTTGGTGACCTGGGCGAACAGCTGCTTGAAGTAGTCGTAGAGCGGCCGGGGCCGGTCGGAGAGCACGGCCAGCGCGGTGTCGGTGCCCATTGAGCCGATGGGCTCCTCGCCCTGACGGGCCATCGGCGCTAGAAGAATGCGGAGATCCTCGTGGGTGTACCCGAAGGCGATCTGGCGCGTGAGCACCGTCTCGTGATCGGCGGCCGGAACGGGGGCCGCCGGCAGATCCTCGAGGGACACGAGGTTGTCGCGCAGCCACGCCCCATAGGGATGCTCGGTAGCCAGGCCGGCCTTGATCTCCTCGTCATCGATGATCCGACCCTGCGCGGTATCGACCAGGAAGATCCGACCCGGGTGCAGGCGCTCCTTGAGCCGCACGTTCTCGGGGGCGATGTCGAGCACGCCCACCTCGGAGGCCATGATGACCAGGTCGTCCCTGGTCACATAGTATCGGGAGGGGCGCAGCCCGTTCCGGTCGAGCACGGCGCCGATGACGGTACCGTCGGTAAACGCGATGGACGCCGGCCCATCCCAGGGCTCCATGAGGGACGCGTGGTACTCGTAGAACGCCTTCCGCTCCGGGCTCATCGACTCGTGGTTCTGCCAGGGCTCCGGGATCATCATGAGGATGGCGTGGGGGAGCGACCGCCCGCTCATCACCAGGAACTCGAGGACGTTGTCGAAGGTGGCCGAGTCCGAGAGCCCCTCCCGGGTGACCGGGAAGATCTTCCGGAGATCGTCCCCGAGCACATCGGACTGGCAGAGGGCCTGGCGGGCCCGCATCCAGTTGATGTTGCCCCGTAGCGTGTTGATCTCGCCGTTGTGGGCGATGTACCGGTAGGGATGGGCCAGCGGCCAGGACGGGAACGTGTTGGTGCTGAAGCGCTGATGGACCAGCGCCAGGGCCGACTCCACATCGGGGTCGGTGATATCCGGGTACATGGTCTCGATCTGGTCGGCCGAGAGCATGCCCTTGTAGATCAGCGTGTTCGAGGAGAGGCTGGGGAGGTAGGCGAGCTTCTTCTCGGGGAAGTCCATGCCCTCCAGCGCGTCCTCGATGCGCTTGCGAATGACGTAGAGCTTGCGCTCGAAGTGCTGATGGTCCCGGAGGCCCGGACCCCGCCCGACGAAGAGCTGCTTGATGTGGGGCTCGCTCGCCACGGCGCTGGCGCCCAGCGGGCCATCGTTGGTGGGAACGTCACGCCAGCCCAGGCAGCGCTGGCCTTCCTCCTCCACCAGGCTCTGGACCAAAGCCTGGACCTTCTCGCGCTGAACGAGGTCGCGAGGCAGGAAGACGAGGCCCACGCCATACTCGGTGGCAGGGGGGAGCGCGAGGCCGAGCCGGGCGCACTCCCGCCTGAGGAACTTGTCGGGCATTTGGAGAAGAATGCCGGCGCCATCACCGGTGTTGGGCTCGCAGCCGCAGGCCCCGCGGTGCAGGAGATTCTTGAGCACGGTGAGAGCCTTCACCACGATGTCGTGTGACCGGTGGCCCTTGACGTGGACGACGAACCCGACGCCGCATGCGTCGTGCTCGTGCCCGGGGTCGTAGAGGCCCTGGGCGGGGGGCGGTCCGGGCGCCTGCTTCATAGTCCTGTCCCTTTGGCCGGTTAGGCCCGATCGTGAAAAGATGCACGATAGTAACCGAGTTTCAAGCATTAGTCATCCGGCAAAAATCAGATGATGGGTATTAGAAATTCTGATGGTATGATCCACCCCGTGCAGCTCGAAAGCCTTCGTCTGTACTGTGACGTCGTCCGCCTGCACAGCTTCTCGCGGGGGGCCGAGCAGAATTTCATCTCCCAGTCGGCCGCCAGCCAGGCGGTCCGGCAGCTCGAGCGGGACCTCGGCGTCGTGCTGATCGACCGCACGAAGCGTCCGTTCGTCGTGACCGCCGAGGGCCAGGCCTTCCTGGAGGCCTGTCGGAACCTGCTCGACACGTGGGACAAGGCCCGGATGGAGATCGCCGCGGTCAAGGCCCGGGTGGACGGCACCGTGCGGGTGGCCGCCATCTACTCGGTCGGCCTCCACGACATGAGTCATCACCTGCAGCGCTTCATGTCGCTCTATCCGAATGCCCGCGTGCAGCTCGAGTGCCTGCACCCGCACAAGGTCGTGGAGGCCGTCCTCGACGACGAGGCGGACGTCGGGGTCATGTCGTATCCGCCGACGGACCGGGCCCTGTCGGTGATCCCCCTCCGCGCCGAGCCGATGACGTTCGTCTGCCACCCCAACCACCGGTTGGCCCGCCGTCGCACGGTGATGCCGACGGATCTCTCGGGACAGCCCTTCGTGGCCTTCGACCGCGGACTGACGATCCGGCGGGCCATCGACCGGGCCCTGCGCCAGCACAATGTCCGCCCCAACATCGTGATGGAGTTCGACAACATCGAGACCATCAAGCAGGCCATCATGATCGCCGCCGGGGTCAGCCTCCTGCCCCGTCACACGGTCGACAAGGAGGCGGGGATCCGAACGCTGGCCAGCGTGCCCTTCGGGATCCCTGATCTGGTGAGGCCGGTCGGCATCATCCACCGCCGCCAGAAGCCGCTGGCGCCGGTGGTGGGCCGCTTCATCGAATTGCTCCGGGAATCCAACGGTACCCCATGAGCCAGGCCGAGGAGGTGCAGGCATGACGGACTTCGAGGAACACACCGCCGAGGTCGAGAGCGAGCTTCGCGAGATCCGGGGGGCGCTCTTCAACGACACGATCGCGACCCTGGCGCCGGCCGAGCCGATCTGCCTGAGCGAACACGCCACGGTGCACGAGGCAGTTCAGCAGATGTTAGCTTGCCGTCAGGCGGGCGTGCTTGTGGTCGACGGCCAGGGGCGTCTGGTGGGCATCTTCACCGAGCGCGACGTCCTCAATCGGGTGGTCGGACGGGGGTCGGATGTCCGCCAGACAAAGCTGGCGGCCGTCATGACGGCCAATCCCGAGGCCCTCACGGTCACGCAACGCGTCGCCTACGCCGTGCACTGCATGGGTGTCGCCGGCTATCGAACCATCCCGCTGGTGGACGTCGACCGGCGCCCCGTCGGCGTGGTGACGGTCAGCGACGTCATCCGATGGTTGGCGCATCTCTTCCCCGAGGCTGTCCTCAACCTGGCCCCGGGGGATCGAGTCAAGCACCCGGAACAGATCGACGCAGGGTAGGGGGGTCGGACGGTCTAACCGCCCGGCAATGCTTGCCCTTCTCCGGGTGCTCCGCTACCATTAAGGTGGTTCGCGCGGCGCACCGCCGCGGCCACGGGGTCCATCGAAATCCCCAGGCGAGTCGTGTTCTGGGCGTGTGCGTGAGGAGCGCGCGTCGGGGCTCCCCACGTGGGAATGGTGAGCGTGCGAGCGAGAGAGGACGAGCGTCGATGAGCGACACGATAGCTCCCGTCAAGGGCGCCGAGAAGCGACTGCGGGAGCTGGAGCGGGCCGTAGTGCGGTTCGCGGGCGATTCTGGCGACGGCATGCAGCTCACCGGCGAGCAGTTCACGACCGAATCCGCGTGGGCCGGCAACGACATCGCGACCCTTCCCAATTTCCCGGCCGAGATCCGGGCCCCGGCGGGGACGCTCTTCGGGGTCTCGAGCTTTCAGCTCCAGTTCGGCAGCCAGCGCGTGTACACGCCCGGGGACCGGCTCGATTGTCTGGTGGCGATGAACCCCGCCGCCCTGAAGGTGCACCTGCGTGACCTCAAGGCCGGGGGCTTGCTGATCGTCAACACCAACGCCTTCGACAAGCGCAATCTGGACAAGGCTGGTTACCCCGCGAATCCGCTGGACGACGCCGCGCTGGCCGAGCGCTACCGACTGCACCGCGTCGACATGACCGCGCTCACGCACGAGGCCATCAAGGATCTCGCGCTGAACACCAAGGAGAAGGACCGCACCAAGAACTTCTTCGCGCTGGGGCTGGTGTCGTGGATCTACACGCGACCCCTGGAGCCGACGCTGGAGTGGATCACCAAGCGGTTCGCCAAGAACCCCGCCTTCCGAGAGGCCAACACCCGCGTCCTCAAGGCCGGCCACGCCTTCGGGGAGACTGCGGAGATCTTCGCCGAGCACTACACGGTGGAAGCGGCCGATCTGCCGGCTGGCCTGTACCGGGCCATGACTGGCAACCGGGCCCTGGCCTGGGGGTTGCTGGCCGCGGCCGAGCGCTCCAAGCTGCCGGTCGTCTACGGTGCCTACCCGATCACGCCGGCCAGCAGCGTCCTGGAAGAGCTGGCCATGCACAAGCGCTTCCGGATCCGGACCATCCAGGCGGAGGACGAGATCGCGGCGGTGACGGCCGCGATCGGCGCCGCCTTCGGCGGGGCGATCGGCGTCACCGGCTCCAGCGGGCCCGGCATCGCGCTCAAGAGCGAGGGGATCGGACTGGCGGTCACCGCGGAGTTGCCGCTCGTGGTCTTCAACATCCAGCGGGCCGGCCCCTCGACCGGCATGCCCACCAAGACCGAGCAGGCCGACCTGATGCAGGCCCTGTACGGGCGCAACAGCGAGTCTCCGGTGGTGGTCCTGGCCCCGGCCACGCCCGGTGACTGCTTCTACATCGCCTACGAGGCGGTGCGTATTGCCGCCAAGTACATGGTCCCGGTGATCGTCCTCAGCGACGGGTTCCTGGCCAACGGCTCCGAGCCCTGGCTGATCCCCGACGTCAGCACCCTGCCGCCTCTCGAGGTGCGATTCCGGGCCGAGCAGGAAGGGTTCTTTCCGTACCTGCGCGATGCGGCGACGCTGGCCCGGCCCTGGGTGAAGCCCGGCACGCCAGGGCTCGAGCACCGGATCGGCGGCATCGAGAAGCAGGACGTTACCGGCAACATTTCCTACGATCCCGAAAACCACGACCACATGGTCCGCACGCGGGCCGAGAAGGTGCGGCGGGTGGCCCAGGAGATTCCCCCGACGTCGATCAACGGGCCAGCCACCGGCGATCTCCTTGTGGTGGGCTGGGGCGGCACCTACGGGTCGATCACGGCGGCGGTCGAGCGGGCCCAGGCCGAGGGGCGCTCGGTGGCCTCCATCCACCTGCGCTACCTCAATCCCCTACCGCCCGACCTCGGTCACCTTCTGCGCGAGTATCGCAAAGTGCTGGTGCCCGAGATCAACAGCGGCCAGCTGGTGCGCGTGCTGCGGGCCGAGTACCTGGTCGATGCGGTGGGCTTCAATCGTGTGCGTGGGTTGCCCCTGGCCTCCGACGAGATCTACGAGGCCATCAAGCAGCTGCTGGGGAGCCAGGCATGAGCGCCGGCGGCGCGGCAGCCGAAGCCCCTCGCTACACCAAGAAGGACTTCGAATCCGATCAGGACGTGCGCTGGTGCCCCGGGTGTGGGGACTATGCCATCCTGAGCGCCGTGCAGAAGACGATGCCCGACCTGGGCATCCCCAGGGAGAACATCGTGTTCATCTCCGGGATCGGCTGCTCCAGTCGGTTTCCCTACTACATGAATACGTACGGATTCCACACCATCCACGGGCGGGCGCCGGCCATCGCCACCGGCCTCCGGGTGGCGCGGCCCGACCTCAAGGTCTTCGTGGTGACCGGCGACGGCGACGGTCTCAGCATCGGCGGTAATCACATGCTCCACGTGCTCCGCCGCAACGTGAACCTCACCATTCTGCTGTTCAACAACCGGATCTACGGCCTGACCAAGGGTCAGTACTCGCCGACCAGCGAGCTCGGCAAGGTGACGAAGTCGACCCCCATGGGCTCGGCGGATCGGCCGATCAATCCGCTCGCCTTCGCGCTGGGCTGCGGGGCGACGTTCGTGGGGCGGACGGTCGATCGCGACCTGCGCCACATGGAAGAGATGCTGAAGCGGGCCGCCCATCATCGTGGCGCCGCCTTCCTCGAGATCCTCCAGAACTGCAACGTCTACAACGACCTCGCCTGGAACGCCATCTACGAGAAGGAGTCCAAGCTCCAGCACGAACTGCGCCTGGAGCACGGCAAGCCCCTGCTCTTCGGACCGGCCGACCGCCGTCAGGCCGTGGTCATGGACGGCGTCACGCCCGGGGTGGTTGCCGCCACCGACGTTGACGAGCGGGCCCTGTGGGTCCACGACGAGAAGAACGTGAATGCCGCCAAGCTGCTGGCCGACCTCTGGGTCCCCGAGTTCCCCATCCCGGTGGGCGTGTTGGCGGCGGTGGACGCGCCTAGCTACGAGGAGGTCCTGCTCGAGCAGGAGCAACGGGCGATCGCCGAGCGTGGTCCTGGCGATATCGCCAAGCTGTTGACGTCGGGCGATACCTGGAGGATATGACTCGGAGGGGGACTCCGTCCCCCTTCCGACGGTCGTTGCGCGCCTCACGGCGCGCTCCTCCCTGCCTCCCCCTGGGAAGGATTGCGCGGGCAGAGCCCGCGCTCGCACTCGGCCGATTCACGGCGATGCGCGATAATCCGCGGTAGCACGACCATGCCACTGACGCCGGCCTTTGTGGACGAGTTGCGATCGATCGTGGGGGCGGAGGGGCTCGTAGTATCCCTCGAGGGACGGCTGGTCTACGAGTGCGACATGCACACCGCCTACAAGGGCACGCCTGACGCGGTGGTGCTGCCCACCCGCCGCGAACAGGTTGTGGATCTGGTGCGCCGATGCCTGGAGCACGGGGTACCCATCGTGCCGCGCGGCGCCGGCACCGGGCTGATCGGCGGCGCGATGGCGCCGCGGGGTGGCGTGATGGTCGGGCTCAACCGGATGAACGCCGTTCTGGAGGTGGACCTGCCGAACCGCTGCGCCACCGTGCAGGCCGGTCTCATCAATCTGTGGCTCACGCGGGCCGTGGCCGAGCGCGGGTACTTCTTCGCCCCCGATCCCTCGAGCCAGATGGTCGCCTCGATCGGCGGCAACGTGGCCACCAACGCTGGAGGCGCCCACTGCCTGAAGTACGGGATCACCACCAACCACGTCCTGGGGCTGGAGATCGTGACGGGCACCGGCGAGCTAATCGAGGTGGGCGGCAAGGTGTCCGACCGCCCCGGCTACGACCTCACGGGCGCCACCGTGGGCAGCGAAGGGACTTTCGGGCTCGTCACCGCTGTCACCGTGCGGTTGCTGCATACGCCCCAGGCGGTGAAGACGGAGCTGGCCTCGTTCGCGTCCCTCGTCGAGGCCTCGCACGCGGTCTCCGACATCATCGCCGCCGGCATCATCCCGGCGGCACTGGAGATGTTGGACGCTGTCATCATCCGAGCTATCAACGCCGGTGTGGCCCCGGTCTATCCCGCCGGGGCCGCCGCCGTGCTGCTGATCGAGCTCGACGGGCCGCAGGCCGAGGTGGACCGCCAGGGCGAGCGCTGCGCGGCGTTGTGTCGGGAGCGCGGCGCCCTCGAGGTCCGGGTGGCTCGGGACGAGGCCGAGCGGGCCCTGCTCTGGAAGGGGCGCAAAGAGGCGGCCGGAGCGGTGGGGCGTCTGACCTCCAGCTATCTGCTTCAGGACGCGGTGGTCCCACGCTCGAAGCTCCCCGACATCGTGCGGGAGATGGAGGCGATTGCCGCCCGGCACCGCGTGCTCATCGCTAACGTCTTTCACGCCGGCGATGGGAATCTCCACCCCCTCATCTGCTACGACGACCGCAAGCCCGAGGAGCTGGAGCGCGCGGGCCAGGCCAATGAGGAGCTGCTGCGGGCTTGCATCGCGCTGGGCGGAAGCATTACCGGCGAGCACGGGATCGGTGTGGACAAGGCCAAGAACTTGCCCATGCAGTTTGCCGAGGCGGACCTCAACTTCATGTACCGGCTGCGCCGGGTGTTCGACCCCCAGGGGATCATGAATCCGGACAAGCTGTTGCCGTCCCATCCGGCGTGTGGGGAAGGGTTCCGGCCATCGAGACCGACGCTGCCGGCTGGCACCTGGATCTGAGATGAGTGTGTCGACACGTTCCGTCGGCGCCGCCCTGGCCGATGTCGTCGGCCCTCAGCGGATCACCGACGCCCCGGACGCGCTCCGGGCCGTCGCGGTCGACAACCGGGTGCCCCGCTGGGTGGTGAGGCCCGCGAGCGCCGAGCAGGTTGCTGCCGTTCTGGCGGTGGCGGCCGAAGTCGGGCTCGCCGTGGCGCCGCGCGGAAGCGGCGCGATGCAGGAGCTGGGCGGATCCCCGGAGCGCCTGGACCTGGTGCTCGATACCCGGGGCCTGGCCCGCGTCCTCGAGTACAAGCCCGATGACCTGACGGTGAGCGTGGAGGCGGGCCTGGCGGCTGGCGCGCTGGCCGCGCGTCTCGCTCCCCACCGCCAGCAGTTGCCCGTTGACCCCCCGGGATGGGCGGGACGGACACTGGGCGGGCTCGTGGCCACCAACGCCCACGGTCCGCTCCGGGCCCGCTTCGGCACGCTCCGCGATCTGCTGCTCGGCGTGCGCTTCGTCCAGGCCGACGGCGTGGTGACCTGGGGCGGCGCCCGCGTCGTGAAGTCAGTCAGTGGCTACGACGTTCCCAAGCTGATGGTGGGCGCGCTCGGTACGCTCGGGGTGCTGGTGGAGTTGACGCTGCGGCTGCATCCGATGCCGGATCGGGAGGGCACCTGGCTGGTGACGCTGCCGACCGCGCCCGCGACCCAGGCGTTCATCGCCGGCGTGCTGGATTCCACGCTCGAGCCGATGCGCCTGGAGATCCTGAACGAGCCGGCCCTGCAGGCTGCCTCGGCGCCGTCGGCACCGCTCGGCGTCGCGGTGTCCGTCGGCAGCGTGGAGGGGGCGATTCGCGAGCAAGGCGCACGCCTGGAGGAGCTGGCCCGGCGAGCCGGAGGTCGCGCCGTCGCCCCGGGAGCGGACTTCTGGGACCGGTACGACCGGGCCTTCACCAGGGCCGAGGGCGAAGTCGTGCTGCAGGTCGGCGGGCTGCCGAGCCGGATTGCCGAGACGCTCGAAGCGATCACGGCGGGCCAGGCCGATCTGCGATCCGGCGCCATGCCGATGGTCACCGGCTGCGCGGCCAGCGGCTCCATGCGCGTCGTCCTCACCGGTGCCGACGTGGAGGACGCCGCCGCGTTCGTCACGCACCTGCGTGACGTCGTCCGGGTCTTCGACGGCAGCGTCGTCGTGCAGGCCGGGCCGCGCGAGCTCCGGACCGCGCTCGATCCCTGGGGGCCCGTGGAGCCCACCGTCTTCGAGCTGATGCGCCGGCTGCGGGACGAGTTCGATCCTCGTCGTGTGCTCAACCCGGGACGTTTCGTCGGGGGTCTGTGATGACCGGCGCGCGACCGGATGTCTTTGCGGGGCCGGACGCTCCCAGCCTCGACAGCCTGCGGGCCTGCGTGCACTGTGGAATCTGCCTGCCCCAGTGTCCGACCTACCGCGTCCTCGGGGAGGAGATGGACACGCCGCGCGGCCGCCTCTATCTGATGCGCGCCGCGGTCGAGAACCGGCTGGAGCCCTCGCCCACGTTCGCTCGCCACATGGACCTCTGCCTGGGGTGCCGGGCCTGCGAGACCGCCTGTCCGGCCGGGGTGCCCTTCGGCTCACTGCTGGAAGCGACCCGGGGACTTCTGGTGCGCGGCGGCTTGACATCCCGGCCGCGGCTGCTCGAGCGCTTTCTCTATCTCGTGCTCCCCGATCCGCGGCGCCTGGGCCTGGCCCTGGCGGTGGCGCGGGTCTGGCCGGGGAGCGCGATGCGGCGCTGGGTGCAAACGCGCCGGCTTCGCCAGTGGCTCCCACGCCTGGCCGCGATGGCGTCGCTCCTGCCCGACGAGTGGCCCCGACGGGCGCCGCTTCACGAGATCACTCCTGCGCAGGGCGCCCGGCGGGGGCGCGTCGGACTGCTCACCGGGTGCGTGCAGCGCCACCTCTGTCCTCAGATCAGCCATGACAGCGTGCGGCTGCTCAGTCTGGCGGGCTGGGATGTCGTGGTGCCCCGCGGGCAGGGCTGTTGCGGGGCGCTCGAGCTTCACGGCGGGCGCCTCGAGGCCTTCCGCCAGCGAGCCCAGGCACTGGTCGTCGCGTTCGGCGACGACCTGGACTACATCGTCACCGACGCCGCCGGCTGCGGATCGGTCATGAAGGAGTACGGCAGATGGGTCCCCGCGCTGGCCGGCTTCGCGGAGCGGGTGCGCGACGTCAGCCAGCTGCTCGTCGATGCCGAGCTGCCCCTGGGCCCGCTCTCGCTGGCGGCGACGTACCACGATCCCTGCCATCTGGCCCACGGCCAGGGCATCCGCGCCGAGCCCCGGGCCTTGCTGGCCCGGATCCCGGGCCTCCGCCTGGAACCCCTGGCCGAGAGCGACCTCTGCTGCGGGAGCGCCGGCGTTTACAATCTCCTCGAGCCGGCGGTGGCGGATCGGCTGCTCGCCATGAAGCTCGACCGTATCGCCGAGACGGGGGCGCGGGTGGTGGTGACGGGCAACCCGGGCTGCCTGTTGCAGATCGCCAAGGGCTGCCGGGGCCGGGGACTCGACCTCGAGGTACTCCACCCCATGGAGCTGCTGGCACGCTCGGTCGCTGCCGGCGGGGACGGGATACGATGAAGATCCGAGTGAGGGACCACGCCACGCTGAATCCGGAGAAGATGGCCAGGGTGGCGCTCGCCACCACGACCCGCGCCCAGCTCGATCTCTATTGCCTGGCTCCCGGCCAGGAGCAGAAGGCCCACACCCATCCGGACCAGGACAAGATCTACTTCGTGCTCGAGGGGCGGGGACGCGTGCGCCTCGACGACCGCGAGGAGATCGTGGAGCCCGGGGAGGCGGTCGTGGCGCCGGCCGGTACGGCCCACGGGCTCGCCAACGCCGGCGCCGCCCCGCTGCTGGCCCTCGTCGTCGTCACTCCTCCGCCCCGCCACGCATGAGTGCGCGGCCCCGGTCGTTCCATGACTGACCGACACTTCTCGCCGGCCGAGGTCGAGGCGCTGATTCCGGCGCTCACCGGCATCATGGACGATGTGCGCCGGGCCCAGGGCCGGGCCCGGAGCCTGAACGAGGCGATGCAGGGCGAGCAGCGGCGGATCGCGCTGGTCGGCGGGGGCGTGCTCGATCGCGGCCAGTGGCGCACCATGCGCGCGCAGGTGGAGCAGCTCGGCCAGCAGGTCCAGGAGGGATTCAACCGGATGATGGCGCTGGGCGGTGTCCCCAAGGACGTCGAGCTGGGACTGGTGGACTTTCCCCACCTGCGTGACGGTCGTGTGGTCAACCTCTGCTGGAAGTACGGGGAGCGGGAGATCCGCTTCTGGCACGGCCTGGACGAAGGCTACACCGGACGGAAATCCCTGTGACCAGATACCGCGCGGTGCTCTTCGATCTGTTCGACACGCTGATCCGATTCGACCGCGAGCGACTGCCCGCCGTGGCCCTCAATGGGCGGGTGGTGCGCTCGACCGTCGGTCAGCTCCATCCCATCCTGGGCGCCTGGGCGCCGGAGGTGACCCTGGAGGCCCTCTACGCGGCCCTGCTCGCGAGCTGGCAAGAGGCCGAGCGCCAGCGGGCCATCGACCACCGCGAGGTCGCGGGGGCCGAGCGCTTCGGCTACCTCCTGCGCCACCTCGGTCTCGATCCCACCGCGTGTCCACCCCAACTCGTGCCGCAGCTGCTGGAAGCGCACCGTCACGGGCTGAGCCGGGCTGCCGAGTTTCCCCCGGCCCACGGGCCGCTGCTGGCCGAGCTCGCGGGCGGCTATCGTCTGGCCGTGGTCTCGAACTTCGACTACACGCCCACGGCGGTGGGCATCCTCGAGGCCGCCGGGGTCGCGGGCCTCTTCGAAGCCGTCGTGGTCTCGGATGCCGTGGGTTGGCGCAAACCGGCCCCGGCGATCTTCGAGGTGGCGCTGGACCGTCTCCGCCTGTCGGCCGCGGAGGCCCTGTTCGTGGGAGATCGCGCGGACATCGACGTGCTCGGGGCGCAGCGGATGGGCATGCACGCCGTCTGGCTCAATCCGGACGGGGGTGGCCTGCCGTCCGGAGTCGCGCCGCCGCAGTTCGAGATCCGCGACCTGGTCGAGCTGCGCGGCATCCTGAGCGGCGCGGGCCGCATCTAAGCCGTACAGGAGGAGTGAACGGCATGGCAGCGCGCAAGGTGCTCATCATCGGGTCGGGCCCGGCCGGCTACACCGCGGCCATCTACGCAGCTCGCGCGAACCTGGCGCCCCTCATGCTGACGGGAGTCCAGGCGGGTGGCCAGCTGATGCTGACCACCCTGGTCGAGAACTACCCGGGCTTCGTCGATGGCCTGATGGGGCCGGACCTCATGGAGACCTTTCGCAAGCAGGCCGCTCGCTTCGGCACCGAGATGATCGCAGAAGACGTGACCGCGGTCGACTTCGGTCGGCGCCCCTTCGTCGTCAAGGTAGGGGCCACCGAGTATGAGGGTCACACCGTGATCATCGCTACCGGGGCGTCGGCCAAGCTCCTCGGGCTGCCGGCGGAGACGAGCCTGATGGGACGCGGGGTGTCGACCTGCGCGACCTGCGATGGCTTCTTCTTCAAGGACGGGGACATCATGGTCGTGGGAGGCGGGGACTCCGCGATGGAGGAGGCGCTGTACCTCTCGCGGCTGGGCCGGACCGTGAGCGTGGTCCACCGCCGGGACGCGTTGCGCGCCTCCAAGATCATGCAGGAACGCGCCTTCAAGAACCCGAAGATCGAGTTCGTCTGGAACAGTGCGGTGGAGGACGTCCTCGATCCGGCCAAGGGCAAGGTCACCGGGGTCCGCCTCCGTGATCTGCAGACGGGGCAGCGGTCGGAGCGCCCGGTCGACGGCCTCTTCATCGCCATCGGCCACGAGCCGAACACCCAGATCTTCCGTGGCCAGGTGGACTTGCTGCCCAACGGCTACGTCAAGGTCGTGCCCGGTACCACCCAGACGTCGGTGGCCGGCGTGTTCGCCGGCGGCGACGCCCAGGACTTCACCTTCCGTCAGGCGGTGACCGCCGCCGGTACCGGGTGCATGGCTGCGCTCGAGGCCGAGCGCTACCTCGAGGCCACCCAGCCGCACTAGCTCATCGGCGGGGGGCGGCGATCCCTCCCGAGACCTCGAGCGCGGCGGCGATGTTAGGTTTCCGCGAAGCCATCCAAGCGCACGCCGGAGTCTCAGAAGGTGGGAAACGAGTCTCGGGAGGGATCGCCGCCCCCCGCCGTCAACAGTGCCCCTGGTCGCCTCGGGTACCGCTCGCCTGGGTGCGCGAGCTTCTGACGTTTAAGTCCCGACGCGGAGGGTGGCGCCGAGGTCGCGCAGCAACGCAATCGCCGACAGCGCCGAGAGCTTGCCCGTCCGGGGATTTTCCGAGGGGACGTTGGCGATCTCGATAGTGAGGCCGCCGAACTCGCCCTCCACGGCCACCCGGTGGGTATTGCGGGTCAGACCCGGAACCGCGTAGATCCGGATCCGCGTCTTCTCGGGGCCGATCCCCGCCAGGGCCAACGCCGCCAGCACGTTGACGTTGGCGGGGAAGGCGCGGCACGCTTGCGTCGCCGACCCCTCGAAGATCAAGGTCTCGACGGTGATGGCATCGAGGTCGATCTTCTCCTCCTCGATCCAGGGCGCACCGGCGAGCCCGCGCGGTGGCTTGCGCGTCTCCATCGTCACCGAGGTCACGGCGCCGATCCGAGCGCCCTTGACGCCATCGAGGCCGGCGATGGCACCGGAGGGTACGTAGATCCGACCGCCGGTGGCCTCGGCCAGGGCGATCCAGTCGGCGCGGCCGAGGAGGCCGCCACAGGACAGCACGACCAGATCGCGCCCGGCGCCGAGCACCCTGGGCGCAAGCTCCTCGAGATGCGCCTGGGTGGAGGCCTCGACGACCAGGTCGGCAGCCGCGACGAGATCGTCGAGCGAGAGGAAGGGCGGCTTGGTCTCGAGCCCGGCCAGGAAGG
>JBOHPM010000029.1:0-13998 GCA_050731715.1 Candidatus Rokuibacteriota bacterium | reverse complement strand
GCCGCGCGCGATCCAGGTCCGGGCGCGGGGCGCCGGCGCTGCTCTCGTACGGCACGTTGCCACACATGAAGAACGCCGGACACGTCCGGTAGAACTTCGGCTGCCCCACGGCCGCCCGGAGCCACAGTTCCTGGTCCATCAGGTACAGCAGCGCCTGCCGGGCCTTCTTGTTGTCGAAGGGCGGGTGGACGTGGTTGGGCCGTAACCAGCCCTGGATCCCGACCGGGTCCGAGACGAATACCTGGATGTTGGGGTCCTTCTCCAGGCGCGTCACGTAGTCGGCCGACGGAAGCCACCAGTAGTCCAGCTCACCGTTGCCCATGGCCGCCGCCGCCGTGGCCTGGTCGGGCTGGTAGCGCCACACGACCCGGTCGAGATGAACGACCTTGCCGCCGGCCGCCCCGCTAGCCGGCTCGCTGCGGGGCACGTAGTCGGTGTTCTTGACGTACACCGCCTCGTGCCCGGGCTGCCACTGCTCCTTGAGGAACCGGAACGGACCGGAGCCGATCGGCTCCTTCACCTGTTCCGACTCCGGCGTGGCGGCCAGGCGCGCGGGCATGATGAACGGAACGTTGCTCGACGGCTTGGCCAGCGCTTCGAGCACGATCCCGAACGAGGACTTCAGCTCCAGGGTGAAGGTCGTCCGATCGGTGGCCTGAAGCTTGCCGGTGGCCGCGAGCATCAGCCGCCCCAGCGCGTCGCGCTTGCCCCAGCGCAGCAGGGAGGCCACACAGTCCTCCGCCGTCACCGGCTGGCCATCATGGAACCGCAGGCCGTCACGCAGCGTGAAGGACCACTTCATCCGGTCGCGACTCACCGTGTGCTTGTCCACCATCTGGGGCCGCGGTTGCAGGCTGGCGTCCAGGGCGAACAGCGTGTCGTAGATCATGTACCCGTGGTCGCGGGTGATGTAGGCGGTTGTCCAGATCGGGTCGATGATCTTGAGATCGCCGATCGGGACGAACCGCAGCGTCCCGCCCTTCCTTGGTGTCTGGGCCGGGACCGGCGACGGGACGAGGGTAGGCACGGCCATGGCCGCGGCGGTCGCGGCAGTCCCGCTGAGGAACGTTCGGCGATCGAGATTGCTCATGACATCTCCCTTCGGGCGTCGTCACCGTTGGTCACGGTCAGCCCCCGAGGTCGGTGGTTAGCGGAGGGAACGTCGGCGGGGACAGCTCGTCGGCAGTCAGCTTCTGCCAGTGCCACTCGGGAACCTCGGCCCACAGGCGCTCGGCCTCGCGCTGCCCATCGGTCAGCAGCCGCGCCTCATCCACCCCGAGCACCCGGCCATGCTCGACCACGGCCCGCCCGTCTACGATGACCCCCACGACGTCGTCGGTCGTCCCGCACTGCACCAGCGCCTTGATCGGATCGCGGTAGGGGCCGATGCGGATCTTGCGGAGATCGATGAGCACGATGTCGGCCTTGGCCCCCGGGGCCAGCCGCCCCAGATCGTCGCGGCGCAAGGCCCGGGCCCCGCCCAGGGTGGCCGCCGAGAAGACATCGGCCGAGGTGGCGATGGTGAAGTCGTGCTCGACGACCTTGCAGAGCAGCGACGCCCAGCGCATCTCGCTGATGAGATCGCGCGGATAGGTGTCGGTGCCCAGCCCCACGTTGATGCCGGCGGCCCGGAAGCGGTGGAACGATTCCAGCGCATTGCCGCGCCGGGCGAATACCAGCGGGCAGTGCGCCACCGAGGCCCCGGACCGGGCCAGGATCTCGAGGTCGCGCCCGCCGGGCAACCCGGCCAGACTGTGGGCGGAATTGATGATGCAGTGACCCACGATGGCGTCGGGGCCCAGCACCCCGGTCTCGGCCAGATACTCGATCGGGGTCTGGGCGTGGCGGCGCAGGACCTCATGGAACTCCAACAGATTCTGGCCGGCGTGGATCTCGATGCCCACCCCGAGCGCGTCGGCCGCCTTCCGGGTGGCGCGCAGGAGCGCGGGAGTACAGGTCTCCACCTGGAACGGAAAGAGCATCCCCTGGATACGACCACCGTGGGAGCCGGCGTGCTTGCCCACGAAGCTCGCGGCACGCTCCAGCGCTTGCAACCCGGCCTCTTCGTGCAGCTCGTAGACGAGCTGGCCGCGCTCCCCGATCCGGTAGTCATAGGACTTGTAGGCTGGACTCAGGTAAGCGCGGATCCCCAGCTCACCGACGATCGCCGCGTGCTCCTCGGCGGCGGTGCCGATCTCGACCACCGTGGTGCAGCCGCTCTTGAGCAGCTCCACCAGCGCGAAGCGCCCACCGATCCACGGGTCCTGGCGCGCGGGCAGGTTCTTCACGCCGGGGGGCGCGGCGTTGTAGTTGAGGAAGCCGGCGTGGAGGAAGTCGCGCCGGCCGCAATCGGCCATGAGACGGCCGCCCGCCTCGACGTCGGCGTGACAGTGGATGTTGATCAGGCCGGGAATGACCAGCTGCGCCGTGGCATCGATGCGGCGGTCGACGGGGCCCGCATAGCCGCGGCCGATGAACGTGATCCGGTCGTCGTCGAAGACGAGGACCCCGCCGCGCAGCAGCCGGTGGTCGCCGTCGTGATAGGCCACGACGTCGCCCCCCTGGATCAGGGTCTTCACGCCGCGCCTCCTCTCGGCCCTCCGGCCTTCGAGTGGGGCAGCCGGATGGGAAACGGTACGTCGGGGTACTTCTCGATGAGCTGGCGCCAGGCTCGCTGTCCGATCGTCTCGGCCCGTTCGACGATATCCTTCTCGTCGAGCGTGAGGACTTTGCCCTCGCGCATCAACCAGCGGCCGTTCACCATGACCGCCTCGATATCGGCCGGCTGGCCATTGTGCACGAAGGCCGAGATGATCCGCACCGTCGGCACCAGGTTGGGCCGGCGGGCGTTCACCACGAACAGATCGGCCTTCCGGCCAACCTCCAGGCTGCCCGCGATCTCGCCATGCCCCAGCGCGCGCGCCCCGTTGTTCGCCGCCCAGGCCAGGACGTCCTCGGGCTGCGGCGACTGCGCATCCTGACGGATCACCCGCTCCATGAAGAGCGCCGCCCGCATCACCTCCACCATGTCCTCGGCCATGTTGTCGGAGCCCAGGGCGATCGTACAGCCGGCGGCGGCCAGGGCCTGGATGGGCGGCGCCGCGGCTCGCCGAGCGGCCATGGCCGCGTTGTGGGAGACGAACGCGCGACTCTGGCCGAGCAGCGCGACCTCGGAGGGCGCCATGAACCGACAGTGCGCCGCGATCAGCTCCGGCCCCAGGAAATCGCTCTGGGACAGGTACTCGGTGGGGCGGACACCACGCCGGCTCATCACCTGCTCCACTTCCCAGCGGCTCTGGTTGAGATGGATGGTGTAGCGCAGGCGCCGCGCCTCGGCCAGCGTTCGGGCCGCCCGCAGCAGATCGGACGAGCAGGCTTCCGGGGCGTGGGCGGCCACGCAGCAGGTCACCCGTCCCCCCTCGGCACCGTGCCAGCGCTCGATCAGGTCGGCCACCCGCTGCAGCGACGCGTCCGCCCGCGCCGGCGAGAACATGGCGCTGGACGCCACCGCGTTGGCCACGACGTCGCTGGTGCTCTGGGCCAGCACCAGCCGCAACCCGCTGGGCACGAGGGCGGCGGCGTAGGCGGGCACGTCGAATCCGATCTCGATCAGCCCCGTCGTGCCGGACCGGATCGCCTCGATGGCACCCAGCGCCGCGAAGACGGCGAGCTCCTCGCCGCTCAGGAAGGCGGCCACCGTGGACGGGAAGCGCAGTGCGGAAGGGAAGCCAAAGTCCTCCTGGATTCCGCGCGAGTGCGTCAGATGCAGGTGCGTGTGGCAGTTGGAGAGCCCCGGGAATAGTGCCTTGCCCCGACCGTCGATCACGTCGGTGCCGGGGCGATCGGCCGCCCGGTTGGTCGGGTCGATGGCAACGATCCGATCGTCCTCGACGACCAGCGTCGCGTCGTGGTGCACCGTCCGCCCCGCGTCGGCCGTGACGATGGTCGTGTGGCTGATGGCGGTCCGCATGCGCGGCGCAGTGTAGCACACGAAGTTTGCCGACCCTGGCGGCTACGGGCGAACGGCCGCGCGCGACACGATGGCGGCGGCGATCGCGCGGGCCCGCGCGGCCCCGCGCTCGGCGAACTGACGGCAGAGCCCCGCGTAGCGGGCCGGATCCAGCAGATCATCGATCTGCGCCGGCGTGAGCGCCGCGCTCCACGTGGGGGTCCTCGGCCAGCAGGTCGCGGCGTCCTTTCACCGATCCCGCCAGCTCTTGTCCACGTAGCGATGCCCGTCCACGACGGACACCTGGATGGCAGCTCGATAGGCACCGGCTTCCACGGTGTGCACGCGAGTCTCGACCGCGACCTTCTCCTCGTCGGGCCCGCCCACGAGTCCCTCCCGAAGCACGCGGCCGTCGCCCGCGTCGCCCTCGAGCCCTTCGAGCCCCAGGACCGCAAGGATCGTTGGCGTCACGTCCACGTTGCCCGCCGGCACGCGCACGGTCGTCTGCTTCTTGAAGTCCACGCCCCAGCCCACGAATGTGTTGCGCACGTTCCACGGACTCATGCTGCCGTGGTCACTGGCCCAGAGCTTGGCCCCGCCGCTGACGTTGGCCAGGTCGGTCCCGGCCACGCCGAACGCATTCGGGCGCGAGCTCCAGGGAAACGTGATCATCAGATCGGCGCCGCGTTCGACG
Organism: Candidatus Rokuibacteriota bacterium; assembly: GCA_050731715.1. GTDB lineage: Bacteria > Methylomirabilota > Methylomirabilia > Rokubacteriales > CSP1-6 > 40CM-4-69-5. The sequence goes on along the minus strand of JBOHPM010000029.1, from coordinate 9,355 downwards.
TTGGCCGCGTGGATCAGCTCGAGCGAGAACGTGCCCTCGACCGTGCCCTGCGGGTCACCGGGGCCGCGGCCGGCGGTGAAGAGAACCCCGCCCCACTCGCGCGACTGGACGAAGCGCACGATGCGGGCCAGGCGCTCACCGTCCCGGCCTTCGACGTGCAGCGCGACGGCCTGGCCGCTGCTGGCCAGAACGACGTCGCGGGAATCGGGCGCGGCCTTCAGCCCGGCATCGATCAGCGCGCCCGCGACGTCCACGCCGGATGTGTTGGTGCTGAAGCCGTGGTCGGACACGACGAACACGTCGCTCGATGCCAGCAGGCCGCGGTCATCGAGAGTCGCCAGGACGCGTCCGATCTCCCGGTCGTCATTCCGGAGGGTCTCGCGCGCCGCCAGTGACCCCACGCCGCTGGCGTGCTGGGTGTGATCCGGCTCCGTCAGCCAGTTGAGCACGACGTCCGGCCGCAGCTCGGGCAGCACGTAGTCGCGCAACACTCCCTGCGCCCACGCGACCGGCGCGTCGTGGCGGTCCACCGCGCCGCCCTTCGGCGGAGCCGGCCCCCACTTGGCGAGGATCACCGCGCTCACCTCGGCCGGAAACGCCACGGTCGTGCCCGGATCCAGGTACCCGTTGACGAGCACGCCGACGCCCGAAGGCGCTCTCGGGTTGAGCAGGAACGAGCTACCCGTCGAGCCCGAGCTGACTCCGGCCAGCCGGAGTCCGTGCCCGTGCAGACGCTCGGCGAGCGTCCGGACCAACACGAGCCGCCCACCGCTGGCCTGGTCGAGGTGGCGGAGGTTGCGGTAGTCGCCGAGGTCGAATGCCCGCCGAGGATCGACCGCGGGGACGTACATCTGGTTGCCCAGGATCCCGTTCGTGCCGGGCTGCGCGCCCGTCGCGAGCGCGGCCGAGTTGACGCGGGTCACGGTGGGAAACACGGCGTGGCCCTGCGTGAACTCCACGCCCTCGGTCCTGAGCCGAAAGAGGGTCGGGGTATCCTCGGCGGTGATGGCCTCGGGCCGAAGCCCGTCGACCACGAAGACGATGACGAAGCGCTTTCCGGGAGCCACGCGTGCGCTATGCTAGCACGCTGATGAGCGACTGGAGCAAGGTGACCAGGCCGATCCCCGTCCCGAATGAGTGGACGAAACCTTTCTGGGATGCAGCCAAGCGGGGCGTGCTGGCGCTGCAGCGCTGCCAGGCGTGCCGACACTTCCAGCATCCGCCGTACGCGACCTGCGTGGACTGCATGTCGACGGACCTCGCGTTCGAGCCCGTCAGCGGCACAGGCGCCATCTACACCTACACCATCATGTACCACGCCGGTGACCAGCGGTTCGCCGCGGCGGTTCCCTACGCCAGCATCATCGTGGAGCTCGACGACGCGCCCGGCGCGCTGCTGGCCGCCAATCTGCTCGGGGCTCCCTGCACAGAGGCGAAGGTCGGACGGCGGGTCGAGGTGGTCTTCGAGCCGCTGAACGACGACATCACGCTGCCGCAGTTCCGCCTGACGTCCGACGCGAAGCTCTAGGGAGACCCATCCGCATGTGGGAGCACCGGTGCAAGGTCGCGGTGAGCGGCGTGGGATTCTCTCGCGTGACGCGCTCGGCCGAGACCCCTCTGGCCGCGCATGCGTTGGAGGCAGTCACGGGCGCCGTCGAAGACTCCGGGCTCGCCCTGTCGGACATCGATGGGCTGGCGACGTATCCGGAGCTGCCGGCGACCGGACACGCGATGGTGGACGGTATCACCATCGTCTCCGTCAACTGCATGATGGCGATGCTGAAGCTTCCCAACCTCGCCTGGCACGTCCAGGTGGAGACGGTGAACATCGGCGGCGCCGTCCAGCAGGCTGTCAATGCGCTGCTCGCCGGGGTGTGCCACTACGCGGTGGTCTGGCGCGCGATGCACAACCCCCGCGGCACCTACCAGAACTTGCCCGGCACGCATGCCCACGGCGCGGCACAATTCACCGCGCCGTACGGGTTCGGTGGGCCGGGACAGGGCATGGCCGTCGCCTACACCCGCTGGCTGGAGCAGCACGGCCAGAGCCGGGAGAAGATGGTGACGCTCGCCGTGACTCAGCGCCGGCACTCGCACATGAACCCCCATGCGTACTTCCACAAGGTGCCGCTCACGCGCGAGGACTACCTGAACTCCCGGATGGTCGCCTACCCGTTCTGCCTCTATGACTGCGACATCCCGGTACAGGGTGCGGTCGCCATCGTCCTCACCACGGCCGACCGCGCGCGTGATCTGCGGCCGTGCCCCGCGTACATTGCGGGCTACGGTCAGCGGCTGGCCTTCGAGGTGGCCGGACGCATCGGAAGCTTGAGCAGCTACATGGAGGGTGGTCGCAGCTCGTCGCGCCTCACCTGGGAGCGATCCGGCTTTTCTCCGAAGGACGTCGACGTCGCGCAGATCTACGACGGCTTCTCCGCCTCGGTCATCTACGGCCTCGAGTCCTACGGGTTCTGCAAGGAGGGCGACGCGCTGGACTTCATCCAGGACGGGTGCATCGAGCTGGACGGGGAGCTTCCCCTGAACACCTTCGGGGGGAGCCTCAGCACGGGACGCATCCACGGTCTCTGGCACATCATCGAAGGGGCGTTGCAAGCGTCAGGACGGGCCGGAGAACGCCAGGTCCAGGATGTCAATGTCTCGTTCGTCGGCGCGAGCGCTCCCATCGTGCAGGGGACCACGTTCATCTTCGTCAAGGAGCCATACTGACCGGGCCTGTGATACCGTTACCGGGCCATGCGGACCCTTGTGTTCTCCGCCCGCCTCACCGACAATCGCGCAGCAGCCTTCCGAGCCCTCACCCAGAGCCTCGGGGACCTCCGATTCGTAGCACCCGACGAGCCGTTCCCGGACATCGCCGAACACGACGCAGTCATCATCGACGGTCCGCAGCCGGCCCGGCCCCTCTCGGCCCTGGCCGCGCTGCGGGCGGCCGTCGAGCGCGGTGCGTCGCTGGTGGCCATCGGCGGGGTGCCGACCGAGCGCGATGGGTTCTGGGCCGACCTCCTGGGAGTCATCGCCGGGCCGGAGCCGCCGGTCGGGGAGTACTACGCCCGCGTCACCTCCGCGCACTCCCACATCTCCGACCGGGTGATGCGCGAGTTCGCCGTGGTCGACGGGTTCGTGCCGCTCATCCCGCTGGCCGACGGCAAGGTCATCGTCGACGTGAGCGTGGCCCTCCGGGACCTCGCGGCGGTCGTCGAGACCTCGCGGGGCGCCGGCCGGGTGGTCGCCTGCGGCTTCGGCAACACCGACGCCGCGCTCCGGACGCCCAGCCTCGTCCAGCTCCTCGGCCGTGCGCTCCGCCCCGATCTGCACTGCTGCGGGCGCAACATCGGTGTCGGGATCGTGGGCTACGGTCCCCTCGGGGGGATGGGCTACCACCACGGCATGGGGGTGACGCGCACCGAGGGGCTCGAGCTCGTCGCGATCGTCGACCCGAATCTGGAACGTCGGAAAGCCGCGGAAACGGACTTCCCGGGGGTGCGCGCCTACGCGTCGATCAGCGAGCTGGCGAGCGACGACGACGTCGAGGTCGCCTTCGTGGCCACGCCACCCGCCCATCACGTGACCCTCACCCTCGCACTGCTGCGGGCGGGCAGGCACGTCGCCTGCGAGAAGCCGCTTTGCCTCACCGTGGCCGAGGCCGACCAGATCGTCGGCACTGCCCGGGCGAGCGAGCGCGTGCTCACGGTCCACCAGAACCGGCGGTGGGACGCCGACTTCGTGGCCGTCCGCCGCGCCGTGGCGACCGGCCTCCTCGGCGACGTGTTCAACGTCGAGACCTTCGTGGGCGGCTTTGCCCATCCCTGCCGGACGTGGCACTCGGACACCGCGGTTTCGGGCGGCGCCGGGTACGACTGGGGATCCCATCACGTCGACTGGGTCCTCCAGCTCCTCGACGGGACGCCGCGCGTCGTGCAGGCCCACGGGCACAAGCGCGTCTGGCACGACGTCACCAACCACGACCAGCTCCGCGTACGCATGACGTGGTCGGACGGGCGAGAGGCCGAGTTTCTCCAGAGCGACATCGCCGCCGTCCGGCGGCCCAAGTTCTACGTGCAGGGCACGGCCGGCACGCTGGTCGGCCGCTACCGTACCGTGACGCTCGAGCACATCGAGCCGGGTCGGGGGTACGTCGCGACCGAAGCGCACCACGCCGAGGCGCCCGCCGAGCTGCTGCTCGCGCGCTACGAGAGCGGCTCCGGGCTCAGCGAGACGCGCCTACCCGTCGCGATCGAGCAGCCCTTCGCGTTTCATCGCAACCTCGCCGACCACCTGCACCTCGGCGAGCCCCTCGCCGTCACGCCCGCATCGGTCCGCCAGGTCATCGCCGTGCTCGAGGCTGCTCAGCGATCGAGCGGCCGCGGCGGCGTCCCGGTCACGATCGGGGACCAGGAGGGCTGACAGTCCATGAAGAAATCGTGTAACCGAGGAGCGCCACGGCTTCGCCGGGGCGCTCCGAGCGTCGGGGGGCTTGGGGGGCGCCCGGAGCCCCCCATGTACTAATCGTGCGGGCCGCTCCCCCGCTCGGCTGGGGCGTGATCGGCGCGACCTCGTGGGTGGCGCAGCGCGCGGTGCTGCCCGCCATCGCCGCCAGCCCTGAGGCCCGCCTCGTCGCGGCCGCGAGCCAACGTGTCGACGGTGCCGGGGCCCGCTTCGGCGCCGAGCGGTGCTATCGCACGTACGCTGAGCTGCTCGCCGACCCTGCCGTCGAGGCGGTCTACGTTCCGCTCCCGAACAGCCTGCACCGACCATGGGTGGAGCGCGCCGCCGCGGCGGGCAAGCATGTGCTCTGCGAGAAGCCGCTCGCGCCCACCGCCGCCGACGCCGAGGCGATGGCGGCGGCCTGCGCCACGGCGGGAGTCACGCTCCTCGAGGCCTACGTGACCCCGCACCATCCGCGCGCGCGGACGATCGCGACCCTCCTTGCCTCCGGGCGCCTCGGCGCGCTGCGCTTCGCGCGCGCCGTCTTCACGGGCGTGCTGTCGCGTCGCGACGACCATCGCTGGCGCCCGGAGATGGGCGGAGGCGCCCTGCTCGACCTGGGGGTCTACTGTACTGTGCCGTTCCTTGCCGCCGCGGGCCGGGCGCCCGAGCGGATCGAGGCCGCGGCTTTACTGACGGAATCGGGAGTGGACGCCTCGTTCTCGGGCTGGTTGGACTTCGGCGAGGGCTTCACGGCGGCGCTCGAGTGCTCGTTCGACGCGCCCGAGCGTCAATCGCTCGAGATCGTCGGCACGGAGGCGGCGCTGGCTGTCGACCGCGCGTTCACGCCGGGGCCCGAGGACGTCGCCTTCACCCTCCGCCATCGGGACGGTCGCCGCGAGGAGATCGTGGCCGGCGGCGCCGATCCCTACCGGGTCATGATCGAGCACTTCGGGGCCCTCGTGCGTGGCGGCGTCCGGCCATGTCGCACTCCGGGTGACTCCGTCGCCGCCCTCGCCGTCCTCGACCGGCTCCGCGCGGCCGCGGGGCTCGCACCCGCCGCCGTCCATCCGATCGCCGTGGGATGAAGCGACTGGGCCTCGTCTCCGTCCACACGTGTCCCCTCGCCGCGCTCGGCGGCAAGGAGACCGGGGGCATGAACGTCTACGTGCGCGAGACCGCGCGACACCTGGGCCGGCTCGGCTTCGAGGTCGACGTGTTTACCCGGAGCCAGGACCCGAGCGTGCCGGAGGTCGTCGCGCTCGGCGAGGGCGCCCGCGTCATTCACGTCGAGGCCGGACCGCAGCGCCCGATGTCAGCGGCCGCGATGGCGGCCCATCTCGACGACTTCGCCGACGGCGTGCAGACCTTCCGGCAGCGGAGCGGCGCCGACTACGCGTTGCTCCACGCCCACTACTGGCTGTCCGGCGTGGTGGCGCTCGAGCTGGCGCGCCGCTGGGGCGCGACCCCCGTGGTCCAGATGTTCCACACGCTCGGGGTCGTCAACAGCGCCCTGGCCGACGCCAGGACCGAACGGGTCCCGCGGGCCCGGGTCGACGCCGAGGCCCGGGTGGCGGCGCTCGCCGATCGCATCGTCGCGGCCACGTCGCTCGAGCAGGCGGATCTCGCCTGGTACTGCGGCGCCGACGTGGACCGCGTGCGGGTCGTTCCCTGCGGGGTCGACGTCGACCTCTTCAGACCCGGCGAGAAATCGGCGGCGCGCGCGCGCCTGGGTCTGGACGCCGAGCGGGTGTTGCTCTTCGTGGGCCGGCCTACGCCGATCAAAGGCCTCGAGAGCCTCCTGCGCGCGTTGGCCCGTCTGAAGTCCGATGGCCTCCGCGAGGCCAGGCTGCGCCTGGTGATCGTCGGAGGCGACCGGGACGAACGCCGCGACGACGGGCGCCGCCGGCTGCGCGCCCTGGCCGAGGGGCTCGGCATCGATGCGTGGCTCGACTTCAGGGGCCCTCAGCCACAGCCCGCCCTCCCCGACTACTACCGCGCGACCGATCTCTGCCTCGTGCCCTCGCACCACGAGTCGTTCGGCATGGCCGCCCTCGAGGCCATGGCCTGCGGAGCGTCCGTGGTCGCCTCGCGCGTCGGCGGCCTCGCGACGACGATCCAGGACGGGGTGACCGGCGTGCTGGTCCCGCCGCGGGACGACGCCGCGCTCGCCGCCGCGATCGCGTCCCTGCTCGGCGACGACGCCCGGCGCGCGATGCTCGGCCGGCAGGCCGCTCGCTGGGCGCAGACCTTCACCTGGCCGTCGGTAACGCGCATGCTGCTCGACGTCTACGAGGAGTTGGTCCCCGACCTGCGCGGGGCGCCAGTGGCCTGAGATCGATGCACATCCCCGACGGATTCCTGGACGCCAAGACGCTGGCCGTCACGACGGGCCTGGCCGCTGTCGGCGTGACGGCCGCCGTGCGCCAGGCCCGGACGCAGCTTCCGCCGAGGAAGGTCCCCCTGCTCGGGGTGACCGCCGCGTTCGTCTTCGCCGCCCAGATGGTGAACTTCCCAGTTGCCGGCGGCACTTCCGGCCACCTCATCGGCGGTGTCCTGGCCGGAGTGCTCCTCGGCCCGAGTGGGGCCGTGCTCGTGATGACCGCAGTCCTCACCCTGCAGTGCCTGCTGTTCGCCGACGGGGGCCTGCTCGCCCTCGGGGCCAACATCTTCAACATGGGCATCGTGGGTGGGGTCGGCGGGTACTACATCTACCGCACCGTCTCCCGGGCGTTTGGGGACCGGGCCAGGTTCCCCGCGGTGCCCGTCGCGGCGTGGTGCGGCACCATCATGTCGGCAGTGGCGACGGCTGGACAGCTGAGTCTTTCGGGAGTCGTGCCGTGGTCGGTCGGCGTGCTCGCGATGGCGGGGGTGCATATGGTGATCGGCGTCGGCGAGGCTCTGATCACGACGCTCGTGGTCCTGGCGATCGACCGGACGCGCCCCGAGATCCTCGCGGACGGACCCGCCAGCCTTCCGCTCCGTGGCACGGGGGAGACCGTCGTCTTTGGTTTCGTGATCTCGCTGGGGCTCGGCATGTTCGTCTCGCCGATCGCGTCCACGTGGCCCGACGGCCTCGAGAAGGTCGCCGGGGCCCTGGGCTTCCTGGAGCGCGCGGTCAAGACGCCACTGCTCCCGGTCCCGATCCCCGACTACGCCCTTCCCGGCATCGCGTCGCCCGGATGGGCCACCGCGCTGGCCGGCGGCATCGGCACCACCGTGGTCTTTCTGGTGGTGCTCGCGATCGCCCGCCTGATCGTCCTGCGACGCCCGTCGGGCTGAGATGCGAGCCGATCTCTTCGATCGATTTAGCCACGCCGACAGCCGCATCCATCGGCTGCCCGCTGCCCTCAAGCTGGCCGCCGCGTTGGCGACCGTGATCGTCACGGTCGTCTTGCCGGTCGGACGCTGGGACGGCTTCATCGTCATCGCGCTGCTGCTGATCGGGGTCGCCGCGGCCAGCCGGGTCCCCGCCAGCTTCATCCTGCGCCGGCTGATGACACTCGAACCGCTAGCCCTGGGCGTCGCCGGCCTCGCGATTTTCCAGCCTCACGGCGGGCGGATCTTCGCGACCTTGCTCGCGAAGACCACGCTCTGCCTCTTCACGATGATTCTCCTGTCGAGCACGACCCCCTTCGCGGCGCTGCTCGACGTGATGAAGCGGGCCCGTGTCCCCGACATCCTCGTGTCCACGCTGGCCCTCATGTATCGCTACCTGTTCGTGCTGGTGGACGAGGCCCTGCGGATGCGGCGCGCCCGCGCCAGCCGCACCTTCCAACCAGGGCGCTGGTGGACGTGGCGCGCGCTGGCGACGGTGATCGGCCAGCTCTTCGTGCGGTCGACCCAGCGCGCCGAGCGGATCTACGCGGCGATGCTGGCGCGGGGATGGTCGTGACGTACGCGCTCGAGTTGAGTGACCTGCGCTTCAGCTATCCGGACGGCTCCGAGGCGCTGCGCGGCGTCGACCTGCGCGTGGCCGAGGGCGAGTGCGTGGGCCTCATCGGACCCAACGGCGCCGGCAAGTCCACCCTGCTCCTGCACCTGAACGGCATCCTGCCGGAGTTCGGCGGGCGTCGCGCGGCGGCGCCGGCGGTCATCCGCGTCTTCGGCGAGCCGATCTCCCCCGCCAACGTCGGATCCATCCGCCGGACGGTGGGCCTCCTGTTCCAGGATCCCGACGATCAGCTTTTCTGCCCCACCGTGTTCGAGGACGTCGCCTTCGGGCCCCGCCAGTTCCGGCTCGCCGAGGCCAACGTGCGGGAGGCCGTCGCGCGGGCGCTGGCGATGGTCGGCCTCGCAGGATTCGAGACGCGCGCGCCCGATCGGCTGAGCGTCGGCGAGAAGCGCCGCGTGTGCCTGGCCGGCATCCTGGCCTGCGAGCCGAGGATCCTCGTGCTGGACGAGCCCACGAGCAACCTCGACCCGCGTGGCCGTCGGGAGCTCAAGGCGCTGCTGGCCACAATCCCCGCGACCAAAATCATCGCGACGCACGATCTCGAGCTGGTCGTCCAGCTCTGCACTCGCGCGGTGGTCCTCGACGGCGGCAAGATCGCCGCGGACGGCCTTCCGGTCGAGCTCCTCGCCGACGAGCCCCTCATGCTGGCCCATGGGCTCGAGCGCCCGCACATCCTGCAGCACCGTCACCCGCACTGACCTCGGAGGGGGCTTCGCCCCCCTTCCGACGGTCGTCCCTCGCTTCGCTCGTTCCTCCCTGCCTCCCCCCAGGAAACGATGGCACCGGCAAGCCGGCGCTCGAACCTCGTCAGGGAGCGCGGCGACGCGCGGTCAACCGGAGAAGGTGTTGGTCGTTGATCCAGCGCGTGATGGCGCGGGCGAGGTCGGGCTCGTGGTTCTGGAAGCTGTGGCGGGCGCGGGGGATCACGATGCCAGTGAGGGACCGCGCTCGGAT
>JBOHPM010000028.1:0-14141 GCA_050731715.1 Candidatus Rokuibacteriota bacterium | reverse complement strand
GGCAGCGCTCCGGTCCTGGAAGGCGCGAGCCTGGTCGTCGGCGAGGGCCGGGTCGTGAGCCTGGTCGGGCCGTCGGGCTCGGGCAAGTCGAGCTTGTTGCGTGCCGTGATCGGGTTGCAGCAGCCGCTCGCCGGCACGGTCGCGACGGATCTGGCGCGCTCGCAGATCGGCATCCTGTTCCAGGACGATGCCTTGCTGCCGTGGAAGACGGCACGAGACAACGTCGCCCTCGGCCTGACCTTCCATGGCCTGGCGCGCGACCAGGCGCAGGCCGAGGCCGACACCTGGCTGGAGCGGCTGGATCTCGCCGGGTTCGGCGACCGGTTTCCCCGTCACCTCAGCGGGGGCCAGCGCAAACGTGTCGCACTCGCCCAGGTGCTGGCGATGAAGCCCCGGCTCATCCTGATGGACGAGCCCTTCGCCTCCCTCGATGCGATCGTGGGCGCCCGCATCGTGAAGGACGTGGTAGCGTTGGTCGAGCGCGGCGGGATCAGCGTGCTCCTGGTCACCCACGATCTCGAAGAGGCGCTCAGCCTGTCCGACGAAGTCTATTTATTGTCGCAAGGGCCGCGGGCTCACATCACGCAGCATTACCAGGTCCCCATTCCCCGGCCGCGCGATCCCGTCGGCTCGCGTACACATCCCGCATTCGCCCCGCTCTACGAGAAGCTGTGGGCCGACCTCTCTCGCGAGGTGGACCATCGGGGGGGGATGGCATGACGCCGCTCGATCCCCGCCATGCTTGGATACGTCAGCTCGCAGGGTTCGCGATCCTGCTCGCGATCTGGGAGGCGACCGGCCGGGCCGGGATGCTCAATCCGATGTATGCGCCGAGCCCGAGCCGCGTCGGGGCGGCGCTCTTCGACCTGTTCTCCGACGGCCGCATCTGGCCGCATCTCGAGGCGACCTTCACCGCCGCCCTTGGCGGTCTCGCGCTCGGCATCGTCGTCGGCACGGTTCTCGGCGTCGTGGCGGCCCTCGTTCGGTTGATCGCAGAGCTGGTCGAGCCGGTGATGTCGCTGCTCAACGCCATCCCGCGCGTGATCCTCGCCCCGCTGTTCGTGATCTGGCTTGGAGTCGGGCTCGCCTCCAAGGTCGCCGTGGCCTTCATTCTGGTGGCGGTGTTGATCTTCTTCACGGTGTTCACCGGCATCCGGCAGGTGGACCGCCGGCTGGTCGAGCGCGTGATCACCCTCGGCGGCGACCGCGGGTCGCTCGTGCGCCATGTCTACCTGCCCTCGGTCGCGGCCTGGGTACTCGGCAATCTCAAGATCGCCGTCGGCTTCGCCTTCACCGGCGCCTGCGTGGGAGAGTTCGTGGCGGCCAGCCGTGGCCTCGGCTATCTGCTGTCCTTCGCGCAGAGCTCCTACAATGCTGCCCTGATGTTCGCGCTAATACTCATGATCCTGGTGGTCGTTCTGGTGATCTTCAGCGTGGCGGGTCGGCTGGAGAAATATCTGCTGCGCTGGACCTGAGCCGATCCTCAGGCCACGCCCAGGCGCTGGCGGGCCAGGCGCGTGCCGGCCACCAGCCGCTTGAGCTTCTCGAACGCCAGCCACCGCGGCACCGGGAAGAAGCCGCAGTCGGGCACCGCGGAGAGCCGCTCGAGGGGGACGACGCGCGCGCACTGCTCCAGGCGCTCGGCCACGTCCTCGGGGCTCTCGAGATAGAACGACTTGACGTCAACCACACCGCAAGCCACATCGCGATCGACGCCCAGCTCCTTCCAGTCCTCGATCTCGGCCATCTCGCGGTTGGCGTACTCGAAGACGAACTGCTGGCACCGGGCCGCGCGCAGCGCCGGGAACATCCACCGGTAGGAGCGCTTGCCCCGCGGGCGGGACAGGAGATTACCGAAGCAGACGTGGTAGGCGATCTTGGCCCGCACACCCTCCACGCAGGCGTTGAACATCTTCACGTACTCGTCGATCTGCCCGGGCACGATGGCCGCCGAGGGCTCGTCCACCTGGACGTAGTCGGCGCCGGCCGCCACCAGGGCCTTGAGCTCGGCGTTGACGGCGGGGACCAGGTCCCAGCACAGGGCGAGGCGGTCATTGTTGTAGGCGTCGCCCGGCCGGGTCTGGACGTGGATCGACAGGGTCACCGGCCCCGGACACGTCGCCTTCACCGGCCGGTCGGTCTGAGTCTTGAGGTACGTGAAGTCGTCCACGAGGCCGAGGCCGTGGTTGATCCGGATCCTCGCCTTCGGCCGATACCGGGGCACGCTGTCGTAGGCGTAGAGGCCGGTCTTGCGCAGGGGCTCGAGAGTTTCCAGGCCTTCCATCCGCCCGTAGAACGTCTGCACGAAGAAGAAGCGCCGCATCTCGCCGTCGCAGACGATGTCGACGCCGGCCCGCTCCTGATCACGGATGGCCAGCTGGGTGGCGTCGTCGAACGTCTCCTTGACGTCGCTCTGGCCGTAGTCGCCACCCTTGATCCGATCCAGCGCCGTCCAGAACCAGCCGGGGAAACCGTGGCTTCCGATCACGTGGGTGGGCAGCAGCGGCAGCGTCATCGGTGCTCTCGCTTTCTTCCGCGGACGCGCGGTCGGCCCGCATTCCATACCACCGCCGACCGCGCTGTCAACGGCCCGCCTGGATCTGAGCTCATCGCGCCGGGCTACGGGCGCGGGCCTGCGGGCACCGGAGCGTAGACGAAGCCACCCGCGCGCATGACGCGCTCGCGGGAAGCCAGCAGCTCGTCTTTCAGCTTGGCGATCCGCTGTGCGGGGAAGATGAGCTGACCATGGCGCTTGGCGATCTGACCCGCGATCAGGACGGTATCCACGTTGCCGCTCTCGGCGTTCATCACCACCGCGTGCACCGGATCGCCGAGGGGGACCGAGGGGAAGATGTTGAGATCGGTGGCCCGGATCATCACGACGTCGGCCTGCTTGCCCGGCGTCAGCGAGCCGATCCGGTGCTCCAGGCCCAGGGCTCTGGCCCCGCCGGTCGTCGCCCACCGGAGGGCCGAGCGCGTCGTCGTCGCGTGCTGCTGCGCGGGGTAGCGCCCCTCGGCCGCCAGCGCGCGATTGTCGAGCTCCCGCTGGTGCAGGAAGGCGCGCCGCATCTCGGCCAGCATCGAGGCGGCGAAGTAGGGATCAACGTCGGTCCCGAGTGATGGCAGCCCGCCCAGCTTCTCCACCCGGCCGAGGAGCGCCGGCCGCTCGCAGTTCAGCATCTCGGCCATGACCGTCGCCGAGATCGAGCAGCCCGCGTCGACGATCATCCCGAGCTCGTCGTCGTCCAGGCAGTTGCCGTGCACCACGTTGTGGTCGGGCCCGAGCAGCCGGGCCTTCCCAAGCCGGTACATGCCGTCGGGCACCATGCGCTTGCCCGGACGCCCGAATGTGTGGGCGCTGTTGATCACGCCGTACTCCCGCGCGAGCCGGATGTCGGTCTCGGCCACCTCGTACGTGCCCCAGTCCGGTCCCAGGATGGCCAGGGCCAGCGTGACCAGGCGGTCGTCCGCGGCCAGACGGCCGGTGCGCAGGCGATGGATCTCCTGGCGCGGCTGGGGGATCTCCGAGAAGGGCCGCGGGTCCTGCCGGCCGATCGGCTTGGCGGTGCCGTGACCGAAGACCGCGCGGATGCCCGATTCCTCCAGCCCGTCGAGGGCGGCATCGGTCATGTCCGGGGTTCGTAAGTTATGGCACCAGTCGAAGATGGTGGTGGTCCCGCCGTTGATCTGGCTGAGCGCCCCGAGCAGGTTGGCGACGTAGTTGTCCTCGGCCTCGTAGCGCTGCGCGAGGTTGCCGTGGACGTGGCCGAAGTAGTCCCGCGCGCTGACCCAGTCCGCGCCGATCCCGCGCAGGCCGATCTCCCAGGTGTGGATGTGCGCGTTGACCAGCCCCGGCATCACGATCAGGCCGGTCGCGTCGAGCACCGTGGCGCCGGCCGCCGCCAGGTGCAGGCCGACCGCGGCGATCCGGTCGTCCTCGATCAGCACGTCGCCGCCGACGATGTCGCCGAGGGCGGCGTCCATCGTGACGACCCAGCCGTTCTGGATCAGCATGCGCGCCATGCGAGCCTCCGTCATCGTGCGGGTAGCGCGTCAGGTCAGCGCGCTCAGCTCAGTCGCAGCCTGCGCCAGCCAGTAGCCCATGTCCATCTCGCGGTACATGGTCGTCGCGATCGTGAGGTGCTCCTGCGCCTGCTCGCGCTTGCCCGTGCGGCGATCGAGCTTGCCGAGGCCGAGGTGGCAGTGGGCGACGAGGGGGCGCATGCCGAGCTCATCGGCGAGGGCCATCGCCTCGCGGTAGTAGCCGGGAGCGTCTTCGGCGCCGCCTGTCGACGCGACGTCACCGGCGAGGCAGAGGGCGTGGGCCTCGCTTCCCCGAGCCCCCAGCCGGCGGGTGAGCGCCAGGGCCTCTCGGGCGTGGTTGGCGGCCTCGTCGATCCGCCCGGCCGCGAGGTAGGTCATCCCCGCGCACAGAAGAATGAGCGCGGGCCTTTGGTGATTCTGGCGACTGTGGAGCTCCTCGACGGCGCCCGCGACCAGCGGGAACGCCTCGTCGGCACGGCCGGCGAGGGCGTAGGCGGCGCCGAGGGTCGCGGCGAAGAGCGGTGTCCCGACGACGAACTGCCACGTTCGGCAGAGCTCGAGGCCCCGCTCGAGGACCCGGGTCGCGCGTGGGAGATCCCCGCGACGGAAGTGGGCGAGGCCGAGATCGAACAACCCTCGGTACAGCGTGAAGGGATTATCGGCCGCCTCAGCGATCCGCATGGTGGCCTCGGCGTGCCCGATGGCCTCGTCGAACCGGCCGAGCTGGGAGAGCACGCCGGCGAGGTCGGCCCCCGAGATCGCCGACGGGATGGCGGGCATCCCAAAGCGCTCGGAGCGCAGGTCGCCCTCGAGCGCGACGTTCCGCTCGAGGAAGGTGGCCGCGTCGCTGAACTCGCCCCGGGCGGAGTGCGTCATGCCCAGATACAACGTTGCGACCACCTCGATCGAGCGATCGCCGAGGGTTCGCGCAATGCTCAGGGCCTCCTGCCCGAATCTGACGGCCCTCTCGTAGTCGCCAGCCTGCAGGCACTGGTTCACCATGAAGGTGGCGATCCGCGCGAGCCGGTGCTGGTCGCCGAGCGTCCTGGCGAGCACCTCCGCCTCGTGGAGGTGGTCCCCCATGCGCGCCCGCTCGCCGAGCGCCATGAGCGCGTTCCGGAAGTCGATGTGGATGTCGATGGTCAGCTCGGTCGTCGCCCGGGTCTCGGGGAGACGGCGGAGCGCCCCGAGCGCCTGCTCCAGGTGAGCGATGGCCTCGCGGTTGGCGGCCCGCACCATGGCCCGGAGCCCCGCCTGGCGGAGATAGGCGACCGCCTTCTCCCACAGTTCCCCGCGCAGGGCGTGGTGGGCCAGCCGCTCCGCCTGCTCGGTGACGCGCTCGGTTGAGAGCCGCTCGATGGCCTCGGTAACGCGGGCGTGCAGGGCGCGCTGCCGGTCGTGGAGCAGCCCCTGATAGGCCACCTCGTGAGTGAGCGCGTGCTTGAACGTGTACTCGAGGTCTGGAAAGAGCCGGGTCTCGTAGAGGAACTCCGTGGCCTGCAGGTGTGTGAGCCCGGCGCGCACCTCCTGCTCCGGCGCGTCAGCGATGGCCAGGAGCAGCGGCATGGGAACGTCCTTGCCGATGACCGCGGCCGCCTGGAGCAGCCGCTTGGCCTCGGGCCCCAGGCGGTCGATGCGCGCGGCCAGGATGGCCTGAACGGTGCCGGGGATTGTTAGGTTTTCGACGGGCCGGGTGAGCCGGTAGGCGCCGCGCTCGCCGGCCAGGACCGCCGTCTCCACCAGGGCCCGCACACTCTCCTCGAGGAAGAGGGGATTCGCTTCCGTCCGCTCGACCAGGAGCTGCTTGAGCGGGCCGAGGGCCGCGTCAGCGCCGAGGAGTGCATCGAGCAGCTCGTCAGCGCTCTCGGGCGGCAGGGGATCGATCCGGAGCTGGCGGTAGTAGGTCTTGCCGCCCCAGGCATGCCGGTATTCGGGACGGTAGTTGACGAGGAGCAAGAGGTGCGCGGTCGGCAAGCTCTCCATGAGGCTGTCGAGGAAGGTCTGCGTTTCGCCGTCGATCCAGTGCAGGTCCTCGAAGATCACCACCAGGGGCTGGATCTCGCTCTCGCGCAGGAGCAGGCGCTTGACCGCGTCGAGCGTCTGCTGGCGCCGCTGGAGCGGATCGAGGGCCTGCCAGGACGGCTCGTCCACCGGCACGTCGAGGAGCGCCAGGAGGGCGGGCACGACGGGCCCGAGCGCCGGGGCGAGCGTCAGGACCTTCCCCGTGACCTTCTCCCGGATCTTCCGCGGGTCGTCGCGGCTCTCGATCGCGAAGTAGCCGCGGAGCAGCTCGATCACGGGAAGGTAGGCCGTGGCCTTGCCGTAGGAGACCGAGGCGGACTGCACGATGAGCCAGCCGTGCACGCGGTGGGAGTGGGTGAGCTCCCAGAAGAGCCGTGACTTGCCCACGCCCGGCTCCCCGACCACGGCGACCACCTGGCCGTGCCCCCGGCTCGCCCGGTCGAGGGCGCCCCGGAGCTGCTCCAGCTCCGCGTTGCGGCCGACGAAGCGCGTGAGCCCCCGCCGCGCCGCGGCCTCGAGGCGGGTGCGGGTGGCGCCGGCCCCCACCAGCTCGAACACCTCGACCGGCTCGCCGAGCCCCTTGATCGGCACCGGGCCGAGTGGAGTCACCTGGACGAAGCCCTCGGCCAGCTGCAGGGTCTCGGCGGTGAGCCGGATGCTGCCGGGCGCCGCGAGCTGCTCCATGCGGGCCGCCAGGTGCGTGGTCTGGCCGACGGCAGTGTAGTCCATGCGGAGGTCGCTGCCGATCGAGCGCACCACGACGTCCCCGGAGTTGACGCCGACGCGGATCTGCGCCTCCACGCCCTGCGCGCGGCGAAGCTCATCCGAGTAGCGCCGCACGACGTCCTGCATCCGGAGCGCGGCATAGCACGCGCGCACGGCGTGATCTTCATGGGCCAGCGGCGCGCCGAAGAGCGCCATGATGCCGTCGCCCATCACCTGGTTCACCGTGCCCTCGTAGCGGTGGACGGCCTCCATCATTCGCTCGAGCACCGGGTCGAGGAGCCTGCGCGCCTCCTCGGGATCGCGGTCCGCGAGCAGCTCCATCGAGCCCTTGAGGTCGGCGAAGAGGACCGTCACCTGCTTGCGCTCGCCCTCGAGGGAGGCCCTGGACGTGACGATCCTCTCGGCCAGGTGCCTGGGGGTATACGAGTCGGGGGCAGCGAACTTTGCCGACACGGCACCGTGCAACGGGGCGGCGCACTGGCCGCAGAACTTGTTGTCTGGAGGGTTGGCGGCGCCGCAGGTGGTGCAGGTGGAGCTGAGCGGAGCGGCGCACTGGCCGCAGAACTTTGTTCCTGCCGGGTTGTCGTGCTGGCACCGAGGACATTTCATGCCGACTCCCCCAGACACCGGGGCGGTGTAGGTCGAGAGAAGGTGTCCGCGAAGGTTAGCACAAGCCTGCCCCGTCAGGCCCGCACAGATGTGATATGGTGAGTTGGTGAGATGGCACCTCTCCCGCGTAAGCCTGCCATGGCGCGGCTGACCATCACGCTGTCCGACTCCCGCTATCGGGCCTTGAAGGAGACGGCCGCCCGGCGCGGGAAGACGATCGGCGCCACCATCGAGGAATGCCTCGACCGCGCGGGCATCAAGACAGTGGCGGGGGCCGCCGAGCTGGTGGCCCAGGCGCGGCAACGGTCGCGCCTGAGCGAGACGGCCGCCCTCGCCCTCGCAGTCAGGGAGACACGCACCGCGCGGCGACGGCGGAGGTGACTCCTTCGGTTGCCGTCATCGATACTAACGTCATCGTCAGCGGCCTCATCGGGGGAGAACGCGAGTCGCCGACGGCCCTGATCCTCGATGCCATGCTGGAGGGACGCTTCACCTATCTGCTCTCTCTTGACCTGCTGGCCGAGTACCGCCAGGTTCTCCTTCGGCCTGCGATCCGAAGACGTCACGGCCTCACCGAGGCCCAGGTGGATGTGATCCTGACCGAGCTCGCCCTGAACGGGACCCTGCACGATCCCGTTCCCTCCACCGCGGCGCTACCCGACTCTGGCGACCGTCACCTGTGGGCTCTGCTGGAGGCCACCGTCGCAGTCCTGGTCACTGGCGACGATGCGTTGCGAAAGCGCGCTCCCGAACCGGCCCGAGTCCTGTCTCCGCGTCAGTTTCTCGCTCGCCTGTAGGGGAGCCGTTCAGAACAGGTGCTTCTGGATCTTGCCCACCGACGTACGGGGAAACGTCGTCCGGAACTCCACCGCCTCGGGGACCTTGAACGGCGACAGCCGGTCCCGGCACCAGGCGATCAGATCCTCGGCCGAGGCGACGGCGCCGTCCTTCAGGATCACATGGGCCCGGATGGCCTGGTCCCGCACGGGGTCAGGGACGCCGAGCACGGCGGCGTCGAAGACGGCGGGGTGCTGCTTGAGCGTCTCCTCCACCTCGGAGGCCGACACGTTCTCGCCGGCACGCTTGATCATGTCCTTCTTGCGGTCCACGAAGAAGAAGTAGCCGTCGGCGTCCATCCAGGCCTGGTCGCCGCTCCACAGCCAGCCGTCGCGCAGGGTCTGGGCGGTGGCCTCGGGATTCTTGAAGTAGCCCTTCATGAGGCTCACGCCCGGCGTCCCGCGCACGACCAGCTCGCCCACGGTGCCCGGCGGCACCTCGCGGCCCGTCTCGTCCACGATCCTCACCTCGTAGCCCAGGACCGGCATGCCCATGGACAGGGGCTTGGGCGGCAGGTCGAGCGGCTGCATCAGCGGGAGCGACATCGTCTCGGTCATCCCCCAGATCTGGAGCAGCGGGGCCCGGAACCGCCAGTGCCACTCCTCGAACTGCTGCGGCGTCACGTTCTGGGCGTAGCTGACTGCTCGCAGGCGCGTGGTCCCTTCGTCGGGCCGCTGGGGCTGGGCCAGCAGCATCCGGATGGGCGCCGCGAAGAGCGCGGCCAGCGTCGCCTGATGACGCCGGGCCTGGTCCACGAAACGGCCGGCGCTGAACCGCTCCATCAAGGCCATGCTGCCGCCCACCAGCAGCATGGGGATGAACGCGTGCAGCTGGGCCCCGGCGTGGAAGAGCGGCAGCACGATCAGGTGGCGGTCGCTGGGGCCGGCCCGCATGGCCCTGGCCATGACCTCGCCGCCGTAGAGGTAATTGGCGTGGGTGAGGAGCACGCCCTTGGGCTTGGATGTCGTGCCCGAGGTGTACTGCATGGACACCTCGTCGGACGACGCCACCGCCACGTCGGGCGGCGTGTCGGGCAGCCCTGCCAGCAGAGGCTCGAGCGGGCGGCAGTCCACGATGTCGAGCAGCGACGGACAGCGCTCGCGCACGGCCCAGCAGGCCTCGCCGACGCGGGGCTCCGTGACGGCCAGGCGCGCTTCGGAGTGGGCGAGGATGTAGGCCATCTCCTCGGGGGTGGACACGGGGTTGGTCGGGACCATCACGGTGCCAGTCTTGGCCGCGGCCAGCCAGAACACGAGGAACTCGGGGCAGTTGCCGAGGTGCAGATTGAACCGATCGCCGGGCTTGAGCCCCCGCGCGAGCAAGAGATGGGCGGCCCGGTTGACCTCGCGGTCGAAGTCGCGCCACGTCCACGGGCCCTCGACCCGGCCGTCGGCGTCCTCGAACCAGAGGAACGGCGCCTCGGGAAAGCGGTGCGCCTTGTCTTCGAGCGCACTCCTGAGCGTGCGGAAGGCGACGATGTTCACAGCCCGTACCTGCCTCGGACGGCTGCGGGCAGGCCTGCCGCCTCCAGGCTGTCGGGCGCGCCCTCCACCTCCCCGGTGACGGCCGCGATCTGGAGATCGACGAAGGCCGGATGCTCCACGCCCACATCGATGAACCAGTAGAGGGGTATTCCGGCGGCGGCCAGCCGCCGCTGGAACGCGACGCGCGCCGCCGGATCGCGCCAGACGTCGGCCGGGTCGCGCTTCGTCTCGAGCGCGAAGGCGGCCAGCGCTCCGGCGGCCTCGCCGGTATTCCACTCCACCGGGTGCAGGCGATAGCAGCCGTTCGTGATGTGGGTCACGCCCAGGTTCTTGGCCCCGGCGAGCAGGTTGCGCAGGCGGACGGGGATCAGCGCGCCCATCGGGATCTGAAACGGCCGGGTGCGGCAGGACGCGCCCACGTCGTCGGCGCCGGCCCGGTGGATGTCGATGGGGTACCAGCCGACGCCCACGGAGTCGGCGAAGTGCCGGGCCCGCGCTCCCGGCTGATGCTCTGCCGACACGTCCTGCTCGAGCACCGTCGTGAGCGCCCGCAGCCGGCGGCCCTCGCGGATGTAGGGAAACTTGCCGAGCCCGTCCACCGTCCCCAGAACGTCGGGACGCAGTCGCAGCTCGGGGATACCGCAAGCGCCGTCGGGCCCGGGGGCCTCGGTCTGGAGCCAGTGGAGGAAGCCGAGGCTCACGCGCTTGGCGTCCTGGAGCGCGTGCGCCTGCTCCAGCGGGGATCGCTCGAGGATCGAGACATCGCGGTAGTCGTTGCCCGGCCAGTTGATCAGGCTCAGGTCGGCGTCGTGGACGCCGGGGAACAGCGTGCGGTCGACGAGCCGGCGATAGGTCCAGAGCCCGCCCTTGGTGCCCTCGGCCCGCTCGAACACCCGGTACTCCAGCCACCGGGTCTCCTCGCCGTAGATCTCGCCGCCGTGGACGAAGATGCGGAGCCCATACGGCTGGCCGTCGCGGTAGTGCTCGTACTTTTCGGGGCGGGAGATGACATGCCGGCGGCCTGCCGGCGCTCGCTCCAGCACGAACGTGTAGGTGAAGCTCTGCACGCAGTGGGTTTTCGGCTCGTGGGGCTGGGCGTGCGGCTCACCGGTCTGGGCTGTGGACTCGGCGCCCACCCTGTGCTCGGCGCCCGCCAGCGGCAGGACATCGCCGAGCTCCGTGGCGTCGATGACGATATCGGGGTGGAAGCTCCACCACCGGCGCTCGTCGAGATGCACGGCGTGAAGCCGCGTGATGCGATCGCCGATCGTCTCGACCGCCGCAGCCTTGGTCCGACGGAAGAGGCGGAGCCGGCCGCTCACCACCAGCGGCTCCATCCACGATTCCAGAATCCTCAGAGCCACGCGCGGCTCGAAGGCCAGCCGGGTGACCCAGCAGGCCCCAGGGTTGGGCTGGGGCTGGGCGGCCAGCGCGGGCGAGAGCCGGCGATAGTGATCGCGAATGGCTTCGCGGAAGGCGTAGTAGGTGCGCGTGCCGCCGAACCGCTCGATGTGCTCGTGCTCATCGAGGGCCGACACCCCCTGGGCCGTGAGCTGGCCGCCAATCCAGTCGGTCTCCTCGGTGAGACAGACGGTGCGCCCGGCCCGGACCGCGGCCAGCGCGGCGGCCACGCCACCGGTGCCGCCGCCCACGACTAACACGTCGCAGCCGACATCCTCGGGGTCAGCGGGGACGAGGTTCCGGAGCAGGGCCGCCACTGGATCGCCCGACGGCGGCACCGCCATGACGTCGACCAGGATGGGGGGCCCCGAGAGGGCCCCCCAGGCCCCCCCGCGTTCGTCGCGCCCCGGCGGAGCCGTGGCGCTCCTCTTCAATCCCTCAACCTCCTAGCGCTTCTTCCAGTAGTGGTCGGCGGCAAACTCGTAGGACGGGAACATGGCCCGCCGGCCCTGGACGACGTTGGCCGCGTACTGGCGCTGGGACTCCACCACCTTCTTGAAGAAGGGGTCCTTGGCCGCCTCCGTCTCGCGGATCTTGTCCCACGTGTCGAGCTGCTTGCGCAGCACCTCGTCCGGCGTGCGCGACACGTTGACCTTCTTCTCCTTGAGGTCGTCGAGCCCCTTCGCGTTGGCGTTCACGAACTGCAGCCACCAGCGCAGGTAGACCTCGGTGGCCGTGATCCTGACCAGCTCCTGGAGCTCGGGGCCAAGCTTGTCCCACACCTTCCGGTTGATGATCAGGTCGCCGGCCTCGGTCATCTCGTGCATGCTCGGCATGTAGTAGTACTTCCAGATCTGGTGGAAGCCGAGCTTGATGTCCTCGGCCGGGCAGCACCACTCGGCGGCGTCGATGGCACCCCGCTCCCCGGCCGGGATGATCTCGCCACCGGCCATGCTCACCACTGCGGCGCCAGCCTCCTTGAGGATCTGGGCGTTCATGCCCACGGCGCGGAACCGGCGGCCCTTCAGATCGGCCCAGCCCTTGAACGGCGTCTTGAACCAGCCGAACATCTGCGGCGTGAAGGGCACGATGGGGAAGCCCACCACGTCGCGCTGGATGATCTTCTCGTACCACTCCTGGAAGAGCTGCTGGCCACCGCCCTCGTAGAACCAGCCGAGGTGGTCGAAGAGATCCATCCCGAAGGGCCCGCCCGGGCCACCGGTGAAGAGCACCGCCGCCATGTGCTTGCCGATGAGGTACCCCGACCAGGTGTGGGCGCCGTCGATCACGCCGCGGTGCGTGGCGTCCACCACCTCGAAGGCGGGCACGATGGCGCCGGCCGGGAGCGTTTCGATCTCCAGGCGGCCGCCCGACGCCTTCTTGATCCGCTCGGCGAACATCTTGAAGTTGTCCATGAACATGCTGGTCGGCGGCCAGGAGGCTTGCATCTTGAGCTTGATGGGGGCCTGTGCCGTGGCCGGCGTCGGCCGCCGCAGCTCGGCCAGGGCCATGCCCGTGATCAGGGCGGCGAGCACCACGGCCACGTGGATCATGAGTCGGTTTCTCATGCTGTCCTCCCTTGGGCCGCTCACAGCGGCAGGCGCTTGGCGATGATCTCCCGCATCACTTCCGACGATCCGGAGGCGATGGTGTAGAGCCGCACGTCGCGGAAGAACCCTTCGACGGGGAACTCCCGCATGTAGCCGTAGCCGCCGTGGAGCTGCACGGCGTGGTAGGCGACGCGGTTGGCCACCTCGGTGGCGAAGAGCTTGGCCATCGACACTTCGGTCACGCACTCTTCGCCGCCCGCGTAGAGGTCGGCGGCGTGATAGAGAAGCCGGCGGGCCGCCTCGACCTCGGTGGCCAGGTCGGCCAGGCGGTGGCGCAGCGCCTGGCGCCGGGCGAGCGGCTCGCCGAAGGCGGTACGCTCGCGCAGGTAGGCCATGGTGTCCTCCAGCGCCTGGCCGGCGCCGGCCAGCGCCAGCACACCGGCCATCAGGCGCTCCCGCTGGAGCCCGGCGGCGAGCTGCTGGAACCCCCGGCCCTCTGTGCCGAGCAGGTTCTCGGCCGGTACCGGACAGTCCTGGAAGACCAGCTCGGCGGTGTCGGAGGCCCGCATGCCGAGCTTGTCGAGCTTGCGGCTCACCTGGAAGCCCGGCCGGCCCCGCTCGACCAGGAACATCGACATCCCATCATGGCGCCGCTCCGGGCTCGCCGGCCCGGTGCGCGCGGCGACGAAGTAGAGATCCCCGTAGACGCCGTTGGTGATGAACATCTTCGTGCCGGACAGGTAATACTGATCGCCGCGCCGGACCGCCCGGGCCGCCAGGGCCGCCATGTCCGATCCGGCTCCGGGCTCCGTGATGCCGAGCGCGCACACCGTCTCACCCCGGACGATACCGGGCAAGTACTTCTGCTTCTGGGCCTCGGTACCGAAACGGACCAGCCAGGGCGACGACATGTCGGTGTGCACCAGCACGCTGAACGCGACGCCCCCCGAGCGGCAGCGCGCCAGCTCCTCGCCGAGCACCACGCTCGAAAAGAAATCGCCCCCAGCTCCGCCATGCTCGGTGGGAAAGTCGAGCCCGAGAAACCCCAGCTCCCCGATCCGTCGCCAGAACGATCTGGGGATCTGGCCAGCCTCTTCCCAGGCGGACACGTGAGGTACCACCTCGCGCTCCACGAAGCTGCGGATGCTCTTGCGGAGCATCTCGTGCTCGGGCGTGAACGGGCGGCGCGTCATGGGGCCTGGCCGGCGCGGGCCCGCGCGCGCTCGAGCTGGCGAAGCTCGGTGCGGCGGATCTTGCCCGAGATGGTCTTGGGCAGGTCGGCGACGAATTCGATCTCGCGCGGGTACTTGTAGGGCGCCGTCACCTGCTTGACGTGCTCCTGGAGCTCGGCGGCGAGCGCCGGCGAGGGCGCGTGACCCGCAGCCAGTACGACGAAGGCCTTCACGATCTCCCCGCGCAGGGCGTCCGGCTTGCCCACCACCGCCGCCTCGGCCACCGCCACATGCTC
>JBOHPM010000027.1:0-14377 GCA_050731715.1 Candidatus Rokuibacteriota bacterium | reverse complement strand
CGGCATCCTGCCGAAGAGCTCCTCGACGCGACGACGCACCAGGGGTACGCGTGTGGAGCCGCCGACCAGCACCACCTCACCCACCTGCGCGGGATCCAGACCGGCATCGGCCAGGGCTCGTCGGCAGGGCCCCAGCGTCTGCGCGACCAGGGGCTCAATCAGGGCCTCCAGCTCGGCCCGGGCGACCTGCACCCGATACGTGAACGGGTCGAAGGGGATGGTGAGGGTGGTGCGCTCGTCGGTCGAGAGCCGGATCTTGGCCGCCTCGGCGCCAAGCCGCAGCTCCTGCATGGCCTCGCTGTCGGCGCTGAGATCGGCGCCGTGGCGAGCCCGGATGTCCGCGAGAAGCCACTCGACCAGGGCGCGGTCGAAGTCGTCACCGCCCAGGCGGGTGTTGCCGTTAGTCGCCAGGACCTCGAAGATGCCGTCCTTCACGCGGAGGATGGAGATGTCGAAGGTGCCCCCACCGAGGTCGTAGACGGCGACCACGCCATTCTGGAGCTGGTGGAGCCCATAGGCCAGAGAAGCCGCGGTGGGCTCGTTGAGGATCCGCACCACGTCGAGCCCGGCGATGCGCCCGGCATCCCGGGTCGCCTGGCGCTGGCTGTCGTTGAAGTAGGCCGGGACCGTGATGACTGCCCGCTCCACGGCTTCGCCGAAGTAGGCCTCGGCCTGTTCCTTGAGACTCCGGAGGATGATGGCCGAGACCTCGGGAGGCGTCACCTCGCGGCCGCCGACGGCGAGGCGAACCATCCCTTCGGCCGGGAGCACGGAGAAGGGGAAGAACCGAAGCTCCGCCTTCACGTCCTCGTAGCCCCGACCCATGAATCGCTTGACCGAATACACGGTCGATTCGGGGCGCCGCACCAGCTGGCGCTTCGCCGTCTCACCCACCAGGATGCCGGCCGGCGTGAACGCCACCACCGACGGCAGGAGCGGCCGGCCCTCGCGGTCGGGGATGACGCGGGGCAGTCCGACGCTGTCGTCCACAACGGCGACCAGGCTGTTGGTGGTGCCAAGATCGATGCCGACGATGCGTCCCACTGCTAGGCGTTCTTGTCCTGGCCTAGTGCGTTGTCCAGGTCGTCGATGACCGTCTTGAGGTACGCCCGGGTGGCCAGCCCCTGGCGGAACTGCTCGAGGAGGGCGGGCCGGGTGCTCGCCTCCGCCGCGTCCCAGGCGGCCGACAGTGGACCGGTGAGGCGCGCGCCCGCGTCGCGGCGCTGCGCCAGCAACCGCTCGCGCTGGGCGCTCAGCGTCTTGCGCGCTGTCTCGTCGAGGGCGCCGGCCCGGGCCTCCGCCAATGCTTCCTGGATCTCGAACATCTCCTCCAGCAGCCCCGGGGGCACCGGCGGCTTCACCGCCGCGCCCTCTCTGGTGGCTCGGCCATCCTCCAGCTGCACGAGGTACTCAATCCGGGCGATGGGATCGCGGAGCGCCCGGTAGGCAGCGTTCAAGCTTGCCGAGGCCTCCAGCGTCCGCGCCTGTTCCTCGGGCGGGGCGCCGGTGTGGAAGTCGGGATGCAGGCGCCGCGACAGCTCGTAGAACCGGCCCTGGAGCGCCTCGGCATCAATCCCCAACCGTCGGGGCAGTCCGAAGACCTCGAAGTTGTCCATCATCAACGGGGCACGGGCACCCGGGCTTGCGCCCGCCCGTGCCCCGCCGGAATCACCCGCGGCGATCGTTCCCCGCCCGATCTCAGTCGTAACACCACGGGACGCTGTCCCCCCCTGCTTCGGCTACACAAAAAAAACGGGCCCGCTGGCGGGCCCGTTCGTCGTCCTTCGCCGGGCCCGGCTACGCCGAGAATGACGTCCCACAACCACAGGACGATTTGGCGCTCGGGTTGACGAACGTAAAGCCACCGGTGAGGCCTTCCCTGACGTAGTCGAGCGTCGTACCGGCCAGGTACAGATAGCTCTTCTTGTCGACGACCACCTTGACGCCGTCGACCTCGAACTCCCGGTCATGCGCCGTCTTCTCGGTGTCGAACTCCAGCGCGTAGGACATCCCCGAGCACCCGCCGCCCCGGACGCCCATACGAAGGAAGACCTCCTCGCCCAGGCTCTGGGCCTGCCTGAGCTCCTTCACCTGCTTCACGGCCGTTTCTGTCAGCGACACCGCCATCGATGGCTACCTCCCCGTCTTTACGTGGCCGCCGCGACGCCGTGCTTGGTCTGATAGTCGGCCAGGGCCGCCTTGATGGCGTCTTCGGCCAGGACCGAGCAGTGGATCTTGACAGGCGGCAGCTTGAGCTCGTTCACGATCTCCGTGTTGCGGATCTTGGCGGCTTCGTCCAACGTCTTGCCCTTCAGCCACTCGGTGGCCAAGCTCGAGGACGCGATGGCGCTCCCGCACCCGAAGGTCTTGAACCTCGCGTCCTCGATGACGCCGGTGGTGGGGTTCACCTTGATCTGCAGCTTCATGACGTCGCCACACTCCGGGGCTCCCACGAGCCCGGTCCCCACGTTCGGCAAGTCCTTGCCGAAGGATCCCACATTGCGGGGATTGTTGTAGTGGTCCACCACTTTGTCGCTGTAGGCCATGACCCGCCCCCCTACTCCGCCTTCCACTGGATGGACTTCAAGTCCACACCTTCTTTCGCCAGCTCGTAGAGCGGCGACATGTCGCGCAGTCGCTTCACGACCTCCACCGTCCGGCGGCCGACCCAGTCGACCTCCTCCTCGGTGGTGAAGCGATGCAGGCTGAACCGGATCGATGAGTGGGCCAGCTCGGCGCTGGCCCCCAGGGCCGCGATCACGTACGAGGGCTCCAGCGTCGACGACGTGCACGCCGAGCCCGAGCTGAGCGCGGTCTCCTTGTTCAGTCCCATGAGCACCGACTCCCCCTCCACGTAGGCGAACGACACGTTGAGGTTATGGGGCAGCCGGCGGTCGGGGTCGCCGTTGAGATAGGCCTCCTCGACGTTGGAGAGGATGAGGTCTTGCAGCCGATCCCGCAGCTTGCCGAGCCGCTGGCCCTCCCCCGTCATCGTCTCCTGACAGATCTCGGCCGCCCGGCCGAAGCCCACGCAGAGGGGGACCGGGAGCGTGCCCGAGCGCAGCCCCCGCTCGTGACCACCTCCATCGAGGAGTGCGGCCAGGCGCACCCGAGGGGCCTTGCGGCGCACGTACAGCGCGCCCACCCCCTTGGGCCCGTACAAGAGGTGCGCTGTGCAGGACAGCAGATCGATGCCCATGGCCTCCACGTCGATCGGGATCTTGCCCGCAGCCTGGGTGGCGTCGGTGTGGAAGATGATGCCCCGGTCCTTGGCCAGCTTCCCGATGGCGGCCACATCCTGGATTGTGCCGATCTCGTTGTTGGCGAACATCACCGAGATGAGGATCGTGCGATCGGTAACGGCCCGGGCGATCTCGTCGACGTCGACGAGCCCGGTGGGCTGCACCGGCACGGACGTCACCTGGAACCCATGCCGTTCCAGCCGCTTGCAGGTATCGATCCCAGCCCGCTGCTCGATGGCAGTGGTGACGATGTGGGTGCCCTTCTCCCGGTACATCTCGGCGGCACCCTTGAGGGCGAGATTGATGGACTCCGTGCCCCCCGAGGTGAACACGACCTCCTTGGGATCCCGGGCCCCGATCAGCCGGGCGATCCGGGCCCGGGCCGCATCGCACGCCCCCTCGGCCTCCCAGCCGAAGGGGTGGTTGCGGCTGGCCGGATGCCCGAACTTCTCGGTGAAGTACGGCAGCATCGCCTCCACCACTCGGGGATCACAGGGTGTCGTCGACTGGGCATCCAGGAAGATGGGAAACGTCACGGCCATGGATCAGGTCCCCTCACCGTCATCCCTTGATGGCCAGCAGCATTGGCACGTCCTCGCCCACCAGCTCGGCCAGGCTCATGGTGTCCAGCATCTGCGTGATGGCGGCCTGGATCTTCTGGACCGGTCGTCGCAGGTTGCAGCGCTCCATCTGCGGGCACTCCGAGTCTTCGAGGCAACTCACGATGTTGATCGGTCCTTCGATAGCCCGGAGCACTGCGCCCACGGTGACCTCGCTGGGCCGGCGGCTCAGTACGTAGCCGCCCTTGGGCCCGTTCTGGCTGACGATCAGCCGCTCTCGGGCCAGCCGCTGAAGGATCTTGGCCAGAAGCTCCGGCGGGATTCCAAACTCCTCCGCGATTCGCTTGGCGCTGACCGCCCCGCGATCCTCGTGGACGGCGATGTAGTGGATCGCCATGAGGCCGTAGTCGGCGCGCTTGGTGAACCGCAGCATCCCCGCCCCCTATCACCGACTCGTTTGATCGGCGACCAATTAAGTCGGAGTTTGCCACCAGGGACGGCGAGTGTCAAGCAAAACCTCGTCGGAACTAGCCTTCCCAGCCTTGACGAAGCTCGGCGGCTGTTGTCTCTGGTGGCTTTTCGTTCACGAAGATCCCGCCGACCCGATTGGTCCGCTCCGGGTTTCCGACCACCTCGATATGCCAGTGGTAGTCGTCCCGGATGGTCGCCCAATCGCCCTGGAGGATCCGGGATTTGAGATTCGGGGCGCTGTGCAGCACCATCTCGTAGCCCGGGTCGCCGAAGCCCTTGGCCAGCGTGCGGAAGTACTGGGAGAGCAGGCGAGCCAGATCGCCCACTGCCTGCGGGGTCATGGCCTCCTCGTAGGCGCAGCCGTGCTGGCGGGGCAAGATCCAGGTCTCTAGCGGGGCCCTGGCGGCGTACGGGACCAGGGCCACAAAGGTCGGAGTCAGCCTGATGACCCGCTCCTCGGCTGCGATCTCCTGCCGGACCATGTCGCAGTAGAGGCAGCGGCGCTTGTACTGGTAGTACTCGCGGGCCTCACGCAGCTCGCGCCGGGTTTCGTCGAACACGATGGGGATCGCGGTCACCCGGGAGTACGGATGGTGCAGAGGCACGCCCGGCTTCTTGTGGTGACGCAGGACCAGGATGTCCCGGATCTGGCTATCACGCTTGAGATCGAGGATGCGATCCCGGTACATCCAGAGGATGGCCTCGATCTGGCTGGGCTCCATGGTGGCCAGCGTGTCGTCGTGGCGGGGGGAGTCTACGATGAGCTCGCCGGCGCCCCGGGGCGTGATCGTGTCGAACATGCCGACGCCCTCGCGGATCAGCTCCCGCTCGATGCGAAAATACGGATCGCCGGCCGGCACCACTCTCACCGTCCAGCCCGGCCCCCCGGGGGGCGCGCCGTTCTCGCGGTAGGCGGCGATCTCCGCGGTCAGGCGTTCGGTGCCCGGACAGTAGGGACACTCGCCGTCGGGTTCTGGTCTCGGCTTGGGCCGGACCAGGACCCAGCGGCCCCGTGTCGGATCCTTCCTCAGCTCGTCCACATGGCCTCCTGCTCGCCGGGCGGGCCCAGAACCCGTGCGGCCCTCCCTCGCATCCTACGGTACGATCATACGGGGGCCGCCCGGCAGGACGGCACAAATCGGAGGAATGCCATGGCTCGCGTCGTCGTCGTGTACTCCAGTCCCACCTGAGGCCCGTGCCGCGCGGCGAAAGAGTTTCTTTCGTCTCAGCGCATCGCCTACCAGGATATCAACGTGCTCGAGAGCGCGGAGGCCCGGGACGAGCTCGTCCGGCTCACCGGACGCACGTCCATCCCGGTGATCGTGGTCGACGGTCAGGTGGTCGTCGGGTTCGACAAGCCCCGACTGCAGGAGCTCCTGGCTAGTCCTTGATCTGGCCCTTCAGCTTGCGCAAGTGCTGGCGGGCGACGTCGACCCAGTCTTTCTGGGCGGGAATCTGGGAGGCCAGCGCGATGTAGCGCTCCCAGTGGGTGATCGCTTCGCGCGGGTCCACCTTCTCGTAGACGAGGGCCAGATTGTATAGCGCCTCGGCGTGCGATGGCTCGGTCTCGATCACCCGCCGGTACTCCTCGATCGCCTCCTTGTAGAGACCCTTTTCCTCGTAGACTTCGCCCAATCCCATCCGGGCTTCGACCGAGCGGGCGTCCAGGTCGATGGCGCGCTTGTAGGCATTCACCGACTCGTAGTAGAGGCCCTTCTCACCGTAGTAGATCTTGCCGAGGCTCACGTGGACTCGCGGGTTAGCGGTGTTGAAGGTCAGGGCCCGCTGGTAGGCGCTGATAGCGCCGTCCACGTCGCCCTTGGCGGCCAGGGCATCGCCCAGGCCCACGTGGGCGTCGGCGTAGAACGGGCGGCGCTCGATGGCCCTCTGGTAGGCCTCGACCGCCTGGTCGAAGAGCCGGCGGGGCGCCGACAGCAGCAAATCGCCCAGGGCCTTGTAGGGCTCAGGATAGAGGGGGTCGAGCTGGGTGGCGGCCCGATACTGGGCGGCCGCCTTCCAGCGGTTGCCCAAAGCTTGATGCACCCGACCCAGGGCGTACTGGGCCACCACGAAGTTCGGGTCGGCTTCGATGGACCGGGCCAGGAGGTCGGCCGCGCTCTCGTTGCCCTCCTGTCCGCCCCGGGAGGCGGCCTGCTGGCTGCGCGCGTACAGCTCGAACGCCCTCAGCGTGTTGGTCGGCCGGGCCGCCTTCTCGATGCGGGCAATCTCGGCATCGGTCGGCGCGACTTTCAGCGTCCGCACATAGGTGATGGCGAAGCCGGGCAGGCGGCTCAGCAGCTCGTCGGCCGGGAACGTCAGCGGCTCCAGCCCGATCGCGTCGCCCCCGGCGCTCTTGACCTCGAGCAGGCGGGCGCGAATGGTGAGCTCGGACTGGGTGCGCGTCACCGTGCCGAACAACGCCGCGTTGGCGCGTAGTGAGCGCGCCGCCTGCGCGACGGCGCTTTCGCCCCAGGCCTCGGGCTGACCGAAGGCCTTGAGCCGCGACTGCTCGATCTGGACGAACGCCGGATGCTGGCTCAGGGCCAGCATCAAGGCCTCGGCCACAGCCTGGCCCGTCCACGACCAGTCGGCGCCGGTCCCGCTCGCGTCGAACGGCACGACCAGCACCACGTGAGGCTTGGCGGCGGGGGCGGCGTCCGCCCGGCGCTCCGACCCCAACACCGCCGTCACGATGATCAGCGAGAGCGTCAATCCCCGTCGGAGGTCACGCACCATCACGTCCTCCCCGCGCCGGCCGTGCATCATCCTCACCCGCGGCGCGCCCGGTCACAAGCACCCGCACCCACCGCAGGGCCCCGGGGCCGAGCCGCCGGAGCGCGATCTCGGGAATCAAAAGAACCGCCACCGCACCCACGAGCCAGGGCCATACATCAATGGGAATCCGGGACTGGCGGCGAGCCTTCAGAAACGTCTCCCGCGGCTGCGCCAGCGGGCCACCGTTGGACAACTCGGCCAGCTCGCGCAGGGCCGCCTCGTCCACGCCGAGGTCTCGGAACTCCTGAGCATACGGTATCACTAGTCCCGCCAATTGAGAGCCGATCACCCGCTCGTTCCGGCGCTGCGCAGTGCCGATCAGGTACACGCCCTCCTGGGGCGCCGGAAAGCGGCCTCGGTATCGTCCGGGGGCTACCTGCTCGAGATCGATGACCGTTCGCTCCCGGTTGGGGGCCACGACCCCGACCTGAGAGTCGAGGAAGTTGATGAACTCCCCCTTGGCGTCGACGGCATCGACGACGACCTCACCCATGCCGTCACGACGCTCCACCAGCGCGACGGTATCCGAGCGCGTCGAGCTGCGGAGCGTCCAGCGGGTGAGCTGGGCCCAGAACTTGTTGAAGTTCTGCCACCGGAGCCAGAGCACCCCCCACTTGGCCTTGGCGTCGGATGTGAACGCCGCCGTCCGCCCAAGCCCGTAGCGCCAGGTCGCCAGGACCGGGTCTTCCTGGTGGCTCATGAGCACGAGCTCGGCGGAGCCCTTGACCGTCGTGGCCACGTAGCCTCCTAGCGGCGGGGCCGTGCGCCACTCGATGTCCTGCATCGCCTCGTGCCCGGGGGCCGTGAGCTGGGGCCGGAAAGGCTGCTCGATCAGCGAAGCCTTGGAGGCCAACTGGGTCTCCAGGGTGAAGATCCGGGGAATGGTCTGGGAGTCCTCCGTGTAATAGAAGCGTCCCCGGCCCCACTTGGCGATGTCGACCATCAGCTGCAGGTCGGCGTCCTTGCCGATGGCCACCGTCGACACCGTGATCTTGTCCTTGGCCATGCGGCGCAGCAGGCCCGTGAAGTCGCCCCGCGTCATCTGTCCGTCGGACAGGAAAATGACGTGCTTGAGCAGCGCCGGACGCTCGAACAGCACCGAGTAGGAGTCCTTGAGCGCCGGGTATCCGTCCGTCCCGCCGCCCGCCTTGATGGTGGCGATGGCGTGGTGCACGGCCGCCCGGTCGCGGGCGGGGCGGATCGAGGCATCCCAGATGAACTCGGTGTCCCAGCTCTGCACCCCGACCTCGTTGCGCTCGTCGAGGAGGTCGACGACGAGATGGGCCGCCTCCTTGGCCACGTCCAGCTTGGTCACCTTCTCGTCGCCGGTCGACATGGCCATCGACCCCGACCGGTCAATCGACAGGACGACGGCCAGGCTCGGGATCTCGACCTTCTGCTTGACCTCCATGGTCACGGGCAGCGCTTCCTCGACCGGCGTCCGGTAGTAGCCGCCGAGGCCAAAGCTCTCCTCGCCCCCCACCATGATCAAGCCGCCGCCGTAGTCACGGACGTAGTCCCGGATGTTCGCCATCTGGGTCCGGGTGAGCTTGAGCGACGAGATGTTGGAGAGGATGAGGCCGTCGTACTTCTGCAGGCCGGCCACGTCCTTGGGGATGCCGGCCGCCTCGACGACCGTCACCTCGATGTTCTGCGATCTCAGCGCGGCCACCAGGGACTGCGCGTGGCTCTTGTCCTTCTCGGCGAGCAGGACCTGGGGCCGGCCCCGCACGACGACGGCGCCGACTGCCCGGTTGTTGTCTTCGATGGTGTCGCCCTCGACATCCAGGGACGCCTGATAGACGTGGATCCCGCTGGAGTCCAGCGACTGACGGTAGCTGAACACGTTCTTGCCCGTATTGAGGCGGACCACCTGCGAGCCCAGGAACTCTCCGTTGCGGAAGAGCGAGAGACGTCCCTGGGTCTCCTTGAGGCTCCACGCCACCACCTTGGCCTGGAACGGCTCGCCGAACTTCACCTCTTGCGGGAGGACGAGGGACTCGGCCACCACCTCCTGCTCGAAGGTGAGCGGCGCCGGCACATAGTAGATGTCGGCGCCCGCGTCCTTGGCGGCCTGGGCTGCCGCCAGCGCATTGCCGCTGGTCTGCCGACCGTCGGTCAGCATGACGATGCGGTTGGCCTGCCCCGGGGGCAGCGTGGCCAGCGCCAGCTGGACGGCCTGGAACAGGTTCGTCCCGCGGGGGCCCACCGGGGTCCGGGGGCGCTCCAGCGTCGACCGGCCCGCGAGCGGCTGGTCGACCACCGCGTCCTCCCCGAAGACCACCACACCCGCGCGATCACCAGGGCGCACGGACTTCATCGACTCCGCGGCGAACCGCCAGGCCCGCTCCCGCGCGGCCAGGCTCACGCTGTCCGAGTGGTCGAACAGGAAGACGACGTTCTGCCGGTCGACGAGCCGCGGCAGCGTGGGCTTGAGCAGCGTGGAGCAGAGCACGATCAGCAACGCGGCCCGGAGTCCCAGGGCCCAGCGGTCCCCCGAGGCGCGGGGCAGCATCGGCCAGCGCCCGCTCTGCCGACGCCAGTAGAACGCGCCCTCCAGCGCGAGCAGGATCACGGCGAGCAGGACGACGAGCTGCCACAGCTCGCGCTGCACGGGCACGGGCGCGGTGACCTCCGGGGGCTGCGTCGAGGACGCCGGCAGCGGCTGGGGCTGCACGTTGGACTCCTCGGCGTCGGCCAGGTTGACGGCGACGCGCATCTCCCCCCGCGCGCTGGTGAAGCGATAGATCCCCACCTCGTCCGTCTCGGCGAAGCTCGCCACGCCGCGGGTGATCTGGGCCTTGGTGCTCCGCCCGGCCGGCGTGGTGACGGTCACCGAGCTCACGCCGTGTTCGACGGGAAGCAGGATCGGCTGCCCGGTAGCCAGCTGCAGGCTCGATTGATCCAGCGCCG
The DNA here is from genome assembly GCA_050731715.1 of Candidatus Rokuibacteriota bacterium. Classification (GTDB taxonomy): domain Bacteria; phylum Methylomirabilota; class Methylomirabilia; order Rokubacteriales; family CSP1-6; genus 40CM-4-69-5. The sequence continues at coordinate 4,416 of JBOHPM010000027.1, read as the reverse complement.
CCGGGTGCAGCCAGCGCAGGCTGTTGGACAGGATCAGGGGGAAGGCGACCCGCAGCGGGAAGTCCGTCTTGAACAGGTCGAAGCCGATGAAGATCGCCTTGCGCTCCGCTTCCTCGAGGGCGTAGACGAGCGGGCCACCGATCGCCTCTACAAGCGGTCGGCCCGGTGCCAGGGGCCGGATCCGCAAGGCGTCCTCGATGACCACCTTGGCGAGCTCGACGTGCCGCATGATCGGGTGCGCCCGGTCCCAGTCCATGATGGCCGGGCGCTCGATACGGCCCAGCACTTCCAGCGGCACGTCGGGTGGCACCACGTTTACGAAGAAGTACCGCCCCGGTCCCACCCGGGCCGGCGTCGTCGAATCCAGCATGACGATGTCGGCCTCGGCCATGCCCCCCTGGTACTGATCCGGAGTGCGGACTTCCAGCGAGACCTGAGGATCGGTGCGAAGGACTTTTTCCAGGAACAGATTGCCGCGGCTCACCAGTAGGACCCGGATCTTCCGGGGGGGCGGCAGCACCGCGTAGGCGACGTTGTCGGTGGCGAGGTCGTCGCGCACGTCGATCCCCGCCTTCAGCGTGCCGCCGCCGGTGTGGCTGAATGGCAGCACCACCGAGCGGCGGATGCTCGGCTCGAGGCTCAACGACTTGTCGGCGATGAGGGCGCCGTCGAGCTCCAGCTTGAGCGTGAAGTTCTGGGTCTCCGTCGAATAGTTCACGAGAGAGGCGAAGGCCTGGTACTCGAACGTCCCCTGGTAGCTCTTGCGCACGGCCAGGTTGGTGAGACCGACGTTGCGGCCTCCCCGGCCCACTCCCACCCAGCGGAGTCGGCCGTCGGTGGTCTCCGGCGCCTGCGGCAGCGTGAACGCGCCGTCCGTAAATACGTAGATCTCGGCGCGGGGGTCGGCGCCCACGAGGGCGCGCGCGGTCCGCAGGGCCTCGGGCAGGCGGTTGGGGAGGTCGCGGGCCTGGGCCGAATGGATAGCCGCCAGGGCCCGATCCCGGTCCCGGGACAGCGGGGCCAGCACGCGGGGGTGGGCGCCGGTCTCGACCACCAGCACCTCAGCCCCCTCACCCAGCCGACCGATCACGGCCGCCGCTTCGGATCGGGCCGCGGCGAAGCGGGTCCCGCCGACATCGCGCGTCTTCATCGAGGCCGAGCCGTCGAGGACCACCGCCACCTTGCGCGCGCCGTCACCCGTGACCGTGAGGGCCGGCCGGGCCAGGGCCAGCGTGAGGGCCAGCAAGGCCAGGAGCTGGAGCACGAGGAGCGGATCGGGCTGCAGCCGCTGAAAGAAGGCGGAGGCCTGTCGGTCGCGCAGCGTGGGCTCCCAGAACAGGAGGCTGGGTACCCGCTGCTGACGCCGCCGCACCTTGAGGAAGTAGAGCAACACCAGGGGCAGGGTCAGCCCGAGCAGGGCGAAGGCGAGCGGAGCCAGGAAGCTCACCGGTCCTCCCTCACCCCAGCACCAGGCCCCGCAGGTGGGACAGGACGAACTCCTCCACCGGGATCTCCGTGCTCACCCGCCGGTATCCGATCTCCTGGGATCGGCAGAAATCCTCCACCCGCTGCAGGAACTGTCCCAGGCGCTGCCGATAGCCGCGCAGCGCCTCGCCGTCGACGGTGATCTCGAGCGTCGCGTCGCTCTCGCTGTCGTGCAGGCGAAGGTCGCCGGCCAGGGTCGGGTGCAGCTCCTCGGCGGCCAGAACGTGGATCACGTGCACCTCGAACCGCCGCTCCAGCAGGGCCCGAACCCCGATCTCGAAGCCGGCGGGATCCAGCAGATCGGAGATCAGAATGGCCAGCCCCGGCTCACGGGCCCGCATGGCGTAATCGCTGAGGCCCCGGTTCAGGCTGGTGGCGCCCCCAGCCTGCAGCCGCGAAAGGAAGTCGACCAGCGCCACGAACTGGCTCCGACCGCGGGTGGGTGCCCAGCCGTCGCTCACCTTCTCGCGTAGCACACCGATGCCGACGCGCTCGAGGCTGACGAGCCCCACGAAGCCAAGCGCCGCCGCCACCCGAGCCGCGTACCGCAGCTTGGTCGGCTGGCCAAACGCCATGGAGGTCGACCCGTCGACGAGCAGGTGCACGCAGAGATCCTCCTCGTCGACGAAGAGCTTCACGTACAGGCGCTCCAGCCGGCCGTAGATGTTCCAGTCCACGTAGCGGAGGTCGTCTCCGATGCCGTAGGGCCGATAATCGGCGAACTCGACGCTCTGACCCTTGCGGGGGCTCCGACGCTCGCCCTTCACCCGGCCCCGAAAGGTGCGCCGAGACGCCAGCGTCAGGCGCTCGAGCTGGGCTAGGAACTCCGAGCTGAAGAAGCCGTGGTGGGTGGCGGCCGGCACCGCTTAGCGCTCGTCGAGGGACTGGAAGTAGTCGCGAATCTGCTCGTGGTAGTCGCGCGGCACCTGTTCGCGGACGAGCGCGTCCTCCATCGACTTGCGGTACTGCCCGATCACCCCCAGATACGTCAGGCGGGAGGGGGTGTGGCCAGCGCGTCCGGTGAGGTTCGTGTCATAGCCGTCCTTCCGGCCCGACCGGGACTCGCCTTCCACCCCCACGTCGTAGGGGTTGGCCCGCAGGCGCTGCGAGGCCTCGCCCTTCGGCGATGAGCTCTTGCCCTTGCCCGGCAGCAGCCCCTCGCTCTCGCCGAAGTCCGGGTCTTCGGCGCCCGTGCTCGATCCGCCGCGGCCCCGCTCGCGGTCGGTCTCGCGCCCGCCGCGGAGCCCCCGCCCCGACCGCTGCCCTTCCTCCATGGCCCGGAGCTTGTTCAGGGCCTTCTCCATGGCGTCCATCGCGCGATCCTGGTCCCCGTACTCCAGCGCGTCCATACCCTCGCCCACGTCGGAGTTCCAGTTGCCGCCCTTGCGGCCCAACCGCTCCATCTCCTCCAGGAGCTCGCGCAGTTTCTGCGGTGAGATCTGATCCGGACGCAGGCCGCCGCGCAGGGCCTTGGACTTGCGGAACACCATCTTGTACTGGCTGTTCGTGAAGTCCGATTGCAGATCGGGCAGGCGATCCATCTGCTCGAGAAGCTTGAGGCGCTCGTCCCCCTTCTTGAGAAAGCTGTTGAAGTCCGGCCGCTGGTTGCCCAGCGAGGTGTCCTTGAAGATCGCGCTCAGGTCACCCGCGGTCGGGGCCCCGCCCCCCGCCGTCCGCGGCGTATAGTCCCGCTCCTCGAGGCCAGGCCGCCGGAGGGGATCCTTTGCCGGCGGGCGCTGGTCCTGCTGCAGCAGGTCGCCAGCTGACCGATCTGGAGACTCGGTCTCCTCGACGGTGGCGGGCAGATCGAACAGCCGGCCCGACGGCAGCGGCACCGGGGGGCTCACCAACAGCACGAGCGTCGCCAGGGCGGGCACGGGCAGCCACTTCACCTCGCGGGGCAGCACCCGGGGCACGATCTGGCGCGGAGTCAGCTGGGCCGCCCGGGCGCGGGCGTCGGCGATCAGCGCATCCACCAGGGGAGTCCGGTCGGCCCGGTCAGCCCATTCCAGCGCGGTGGCCACGCGATCTTGCAGCCCGAAGGCCTTGTCGCCGAGCCGGGCGGCCGCGATCGGGGCCACGCCGCGGGCGAAGCCCCAGCACGCGCCCCCCACGAGGCCAGCCAGGACGAAGGCTCCGGCCAGGGCGGGCGCCCAGGGGCCGATCACGATCTTGAAGAGCAGGACGACGGCCCCGGCCACCGCGCCCCAGAACAGGCCGCGCAGGGCGATGTGCTCGGTCCGGCGCCAGCGCACCTGACTGGCGATGCGGCGTACGAGCGCGTCGAGCTCGGGATGAGGCACGTCCCTACCGACCATCACACCCTCCAAGTGATCAGCGCAGAAAGAGCTCCTTGCCCTGCGTCGCGTGCTGCTCCACGTTCTCGACGATGTCGCCGACGAGCGTGTCGGTGTCCACCGCCTCCGCCTCGCCTTCGAAGTTCAGGATCACGCGATGCCGCAGGGCCGGCGCCGCCAGCGCCTTGAGATCATCGACGCTCACATTGAATCGCCCCTGACACAAGGCCCGCACCTTCGCGCCCAGCACGAGCGCCTGGGCCCCCCGCGGGCTGGCTCCGTAGCGCACGAAGCGCCGGGTGACGTCGGGGGCGTGCTCCCATTCCGGATGGGTAGCCATGACGACGGCCGAGGCGAAGTCACGGACATGGGAGGCGATGGGCACCTCGCGGATCAGCTCCCGGTAGCCGACCACGCCGGGCCCACTCATCACTCGCTGGATCGCGACCTGGCGGGTCTGGGTGGTGCGATCGATGATGGCGTTGAGCTCGTCAAGGGCCGGATACCGCACCCGCAGCTTGAACATGAATCGATCGAGCTGGGCTTCGGGCAGAGGGTAGGTGCCCTCCATCTCGATGGGGTTCTGCGTGGCCAGGACGAAGAACGGAATCGGCAGGGGGCGGGAGGCGCCGCC
>JBOHPM010000026.1:0-14938 GCA_050731715.1 Candidatus Rokuibacteriota bacterium | reverse complement strand
CTGGCGCATCGACAGGCCCCGGCGCTGGAGCCACCGGCGGTAGAACTCGCAGAATTGGGTGTAGCGGTAGCCGTCCGGATGCTGCTCGAGATATTCGAGATGCAGCAGCTCGAGGGTGACGCCCGGCGTGCGCCGCTCGGCGTGCAGATAGGCGCAGTCGGGGACGGCGCGATGATGGGTGGGCGGGGTCGGGGACCCGTAGACCTGGGCCTCGAGCGCCTCGTCACTGAGGGGCTCGACCTGGGCCCAATCGAGCTTGGCCGCGCGGGCGCGCAGCACCGTGGCCCCGACGGCGCCGCTGCTGATCCCCAGGCTCTGCGCCACCTCCCGGTGGGTGCGCCCGAGGCTCCACTTCTGTCGCAGGATCTCTCGTATCTGGCGCATGGACAGTCGCTCGGTGGCCATCCCTCCCCCTTTCGGGGGCGGACGGTCCGGCCGACGGTCCCGCGTCGCTACGCCTCGGCCATCGCCCTGATCACAATCCTCCGATCTCGGTGATCACGATGCCGATTTTCTTGATCACGATCGACCGATCCCGGTGATCACGATGCTCCGATCTGGCTGATCACGATGGGCCGACGCGCGCAACAAGGAGGCCGGTGATGGGGGTAAGGAATGCCCTGCGGTCACTCTATGACCTGATCAGCTCGCAGCAGGAGCGACGGCGGAAGTCGCGGGCCTGGATCGCACCTCACCGTGTAGCCGAAGCGCCGTTCTGTTAGATGGTGGAGGGTAAGGGATTCGAACCCTCGACCTCGGCGTTGCGAACGCCGCGCTCTCCCAACTGAGCTAACCCCCCGGACAGTCGAACGCCAGTAGTGTACACGCCGCCCCCGGGCGCCGACAATCAGCGGTCGGCGCGGGTGCCCTCCTTGCCGAAGTTGGCGAAGAGCGGACCCAGCAGGTCCATCGGCAGCGGGAAGAAGGTCGTGGTGTTGCGCTCTGAGGCGATCTCCCGCATCGTCTGCAGATAGCGGAGCTGGACGGACACTGGGTAGCGCGTCAGCACCTCGGCGGCCTCGGCCAGCTTGGCCGCGGCCTGGAACTCCCCTTCCGCGTTGATGACCTTGGCCCGTCGCTCCCGCTCGGCCTCGGCCTGCTTGGCCATGGCCCGCTGCATGTCCTGGGGCAGGTCGATGTGCTTGACCTCGACCGTGGTGACCTTGATGCCCCAGGGGTCGGTGTGCTCGTCGATGATGCGCTGCAGCTGCTGGTTGATCTTGTCGCGGGCCGAGAGGAGGTCGTCGAGGTCAACCTGGCCCAGGACGCTGCGGAGCGTCGTCTGGGCGATTTGCGACGTCGCGTAGAGGAAGTCCTCCACGGAGATGATGGCCCGCTCGGGATCGACCACCCGGAAGTAGATGACGGCGTTCACCTTGATGGAGACGTTGTCGCGGGTGATGACGTCCTGGGGCGGCACGTCCATGGCGATCGTCCGGAGGCTCACCTTCACCATCTTGTCGATGAAGGGTAGCAGGAGGACCAGGCCCGGCCCGTTGCCCTGCCCGCCGGGATTGAGGATGGCCCGGGCCGAGCGGCCCAGGCGAAAGATCACGGCCCGCTCGTACTCGCGCAGGATGCGGACGAAGGAGCCGATGAAGAAGATGAGCGCACCGACGAGGACGATCAGGAGCAGCGAGTCAACCGTGATCATAGTGGACCTCCGGGGTTGTCGGCTTTGACGACTCGGAGCGTGAGGCCCTGCACGTCGACGATGCGTACCGGCACGCCTTCGTCGATGGGGCCTCCGTCGGCGACGGCCCGCCAGATCTCGCCCTGCACGGTCACCTGCCCCTCGGGCGCCAGCCGGCTCCGGGCCGAGCCGACCTGCCCGATCAACCCGGCCGCCCCCAGCAGTGGCCGACGGCCCAGCGCTCGCACCCCGGCCGCGATGACGATGAGGAAGGTGCCGGCAGTGGCCGCCACGGTGGGCAGGAGCACCCACCAGGAGACGCGGAAGCCCACCTCGGGCGCCTCGAAGAGCATGAGGGAGCCCAGTAGCAGCGCGATCACGCCGCCCACGCCCAGGATGCCGTGGCTGACGATCTTGATCTCGGCCACCATGAGGCCGATGCCGAGCAGGATGAGGAGGAGCCCGGCGTAGTTCAGGGGCAGGCTCTGGAAGGCGAAGAAGGCCAGGATCAACGAGATGCCGCCGATCACCCCGGGAAAGATTGCCCCGGGGTTGTAGAGCTCGGCGATCAGGCCGATCATCCCCACCATCATGAGGATGTAGGCCACGTTGGGATCGGTGATGACGTTGAGCACCCGGTCCCGGAAGCCGATCTCGATCGGCGTCACGACGGCCGCGCGGGTCTGCAGCGTGACCTTGCCCCTGGCGGTCTTCACGGTCCGGCCCTCGATCTTCTGGAGCAGATCGGGGACGGACTCGGCGATCAGATCGACGACGTTGAGGCGCACCGCCTCCCGCTCGGTGATGGCCACCGACTGGCGTACCGCCTTTTCCGCCCACTCCGCGTTCCGCCCGCGCTCCAGGGCCACGGTACGGATGAAGGCCGCGGCGTCGTTCTCGATCTTCTTGAGGCTCTCCTTGTCCGCTCCCCCGCCCAGCGCTACTGGATGGGCGGCTCCGATGTTCGTGGCCGGCGCCATCGCCGCCACGTGGGCGGCCATGGTGATGAAGACGCCGGCCGAGGCGGCCCGGGCCCCGGTGGGCGCGACGTACACGACTACGGGCACCTCGGCCTGGAGTATCCGCTGGACGATGCTCCGCATGGAGCGCTCCAGGCCGCCGGGAGTGTCGAGCTGGATGATCAGCGCTTCGCTACGCTCGGCCTGAGCGCGGTCGATCGCCGCGCCCACCAGGCGCAGCGTCACCGGGCTGATCACACCCTCGATCTCGAGCAGGGAGACGGTGGGCGCGGCCCCTGCCGGTGTCGCGCCGAACGCAGCCGCGACGCCCAGCAGCACGACGACGAGCGTACGCCTCATCGGTCCAGGGCCATGACGCTGGCCAGCTCGAAGAGCAGGTTCGCGGCCAGCAGGGAGGTCACCTGTCCGGGGCCGTCGTAGGGTGGCGAGACTTCCACCACGTCGGCCCCGATCACCCCCAGACCGGCCAGGGCCCGCACCAGCGTGACGGCCTCGTAGGAGGTGAGGCCACCGACCTCGGGGGTCCCGGTCGCCGGGGCGAAGGCCGGATCCACAGCGTCGATGTCGAACGAGCAGTATAGAGGCCCGCCGCGCAGCCGGCCCAGGCGCCCGGCGACCCAGGCGGTGCCGTGGTCCTTGACGGCCTCGATACGGATCACCTCGATGCCGTGCTCGTCGTGCAGGGCGAAGTCCTCGGGACCGTAGAGCGGACCGCGGATACCGACCTGGATCATCCGGTGGGGATCGATCAGTCCTTCCTCCAGCGCGCGGCGGAAGGGCGTGCCGTGGAAGAACTTGCTGCCGAAGTATTCGTCCCACGTGTCCGGGTGGGCGTCGAAGTGCACGAGCCCGAGGCGCCCGTGGCGCCGGGCCAGGGAGCGAAGGATGGGCAGGGTGACCGAGTGGTCGCCGCCCACCGCCAGCGGCATCGCGCCGGCGACGACGACCGCGTCGATGGCCTGCCCGATCCGCTCGAACGTGCGCTCGATCGAGGTCGGGACGACGTCCACGTCACCGCAGTCCGCCATGCGAAGCCTCTGAAAGGGGTGAACCTTGAGGACGGGGTTCCAGGGCCTGATGAGCGACGACTGCTCGCGCACGGCGCGCGGGCCGAAGCGGGCGCCCGGACGGTAGGACACCCCACCGTCGTAGGGGATCCCGAGGAGCGCCACGTCCAGCCCGGCCGCGGACTCCGCGGCGGGGAGCAGCATGAAGGTGGCGATCTGGCCGAAGCGGGGCGAGAGGAACGGGTCGCGCGGGCGGCTCTCCATGGTGGCCTAGAGCGCGGCGGACAGGCCGGCCACGGCGGAGGCCAGGGCCTCCACCTCCTCGGAGGAGTTGAAGACCGAGAAGCTGGCCCGGGAGGTGCCCACGACGCCGAGCCGCCGCATCAGGGGCTGAGCGCAGTGGTGGCCGGCGCGCACCGCGATACCCTCGGCGTCCAGCAAGGCCGCGACGTCATGGGGATGGAGGCCCGCCACGCTAAAGGACACTACGGCGCCACGGGCCTGCTCCGCGGGGGGTCCGTAGACCGTGATCCCCGAGAGGGCGGCCAGCGCGTTCGCGGCCGCTCGGGCCAGCCGGCCCTCGTGCGCCGCTATCGATTCCATCCCGAGCTTCTCGAGATACTCGATCGCGGCGGTGAGCCCGACGGCCTCGGCGATGGGCGGCGTCCCCGGCTCGAATCGCCAGGGCAGGTCGTTCCAGTCGGCGCGCTCGACCCACACTTCCTTGATCATCTCCCCGCCCCCGCGCGTGGGCTCGAGGCGATCGAGAGCGTCTCGTCGGCCCCAGAGGACGCCGATGCCGGTCGGGCCGAGCATCTTGTGGGCGGAGAAGGCGTAAAAGTCACAGTGGAGCGCAGGGATATCGACCGGTAGGTGCGGCACCGCTTGAGCGCCATCCACCACCGTCACGGCCCCGACCGAGCGAGCCCGAGCGCAGATCTCGGCCACCGGATTGATCGTACCGAGAACGTTGGAGACGTGCGTGAGGGCCACCACGCGCGTCCGCGGGGTGAGCAGGCGCTCGCAGGCGCTCAGGTCGAGGGATGCTTCCGGCCCGAGCGGGATGGCGCGGACGACGGCGCCGGACCCGCGGGCGGCCATCTGCCACGGAATGATGTTGGAGTGGTGCTCCATCTCGGTAATCAGGATCTCGTCACCCGCCCGCAGCGTGTGGCCGATGGCATCGGCCACGAGATTGAGGCCGTCAGTCGTTCCCCGGGTGAGCACGACCTCTTCGCGGGAGGCCGCCCCGACGAAGCGTTGCACGCGGTCGCGGGCCGTCTCGTACAGCTCGGTCGCTTCCTCCCCCAGAGTGTGGATCGAGCGGTGCACGTTGGCGTGGGCCCGCTCGTAGTAGCGGCTCATCGCCTCGATGACGATGCGGGGGCGCTGGCTGGAGGCCGCCGAATCGAGATACACGAGCGGCCGGCCGTTGACGACGCGCTCCAGGATCGGGAAGTCCGAGCGGGTCTGCTCAGCGAGCGACACGGGAGCCTCCCAGCGCCTTGTGCAGCACGGACAGCGGTAGCGTGACGCAGCGCATGCGGCTCGGCCGGATGTCGGCGCCTAGCGCCTCCAGCAGATCTGCCGTTTCCACCCCGAGGCTCGCGCTCGATCGGCCCTCGATGCGCTCGGCCAGCACATCCGCCGACGCCGTGCAGATGGCGCAGGAATCGCCGAGAAAGCGCGCGGCGTGGATGGTGCCGTTGTCGAGTCGCAGCATGACGCGGACCCGGTCTCCGCACAGCGGGTTGACGTCCTCGGCCACCGCGTTGGCGCCGGGCAGCTCGCCGCGCCAGCGGGGCTGCCGCCAGCGCTGACGGATCACGTCGCTATATGGGAGGACAGCGCTCACTCGGAGGTTGGCGGGTCGGGTGCTCATTCGAGCTCCCCGCGGGCGGCGGAGGCGCGGTAGGGCGGGAAGCGATACGCCATGTCCCGCGAGAGCAGGCCGCCGTGCCCGAGCTCGGCCATCTCCCGATTACCGATGCGCTCCCCCGCGAGGACGCGGGGCAGGACGAGGTCGAACGTCGTGGCCTGCGAGAACATCCCGCAGGTCGGCATGCCGAGGATCGAGACGCCCTCCCAGTGGGCGAGCCACAGCAGGCTGCCGGGATGGGCCGGCGCTCCGTGGCGCTCCAGCCGAGCCCCCAGATGCTCGAGGCCACCGAAGACCGGATCGAGCGGGTCCAGCGCGCTGGCGCCGGCGACGATGAGCAGCCCGGCGCCCTCGCGACGCAACGCCGTGAGCTCCTCGGCGACGGCCTGCGGCGAAGCCCCCGCGTAGCGAATGGGCAGCAGACGGCTCCCGAACCAGTCGATCTTCTCCTTGAGGGCGGTCTCGAAGCGCGCCCGCTGCTTGCCCTCGAGTTTCTCACGGGCCACCGCCCCGATGCCCATCGGCCGGAAGGCCCTCACGGCCAGGGCCCCGCCCACCTGACGCGCGGTGCGCTCCACCGAGAGGAGGACTTGCTCGGAGATGACGAGCGGCGTGACCTTGGCTTTTGCCACTGTCTCTCCCGGCTCGACCGGTTGAGCGTCGAACAGGGTGAAGACCGAGATCCCCTGGTGGGTGTTGACCTCGAGGAGGGCCGAGCGGGCGATGGCCAGCAGCCCGCGCCGGCCCGCGACCAGCGTCCACTGCCCTCCGATGTAGCCCTTGACCACCACGCCGTCGCCCACCACCGCCCGGGCCAGGCGTGCCCCGGCGTCTTCCTCGTGCAGGTCACCGGGCTCGATCTCCAGGAGGTGGATCTCGCTCCAGGGCGCGCCGAGCACGGCGCGGGCCAGTTCGGCGTCGAGACGAGCGCCCTTGGGCCCCACGATCTTGCCTGCGGCGTCCCTGACGTCGTGGCAAAGGACCAGGCCGCGCAGGTTCTCCGCCGTCGTGGCCTCTCTCCGTTGAGCGAGGGCCTTCACTCGCGGGGCCTGGCTGCGCTCAGGGGCTGCCCGGTGCCGCCAGCCCGGGCGATCTGGATCTCGGCCAGGATGGCCAGGGCAATCTCGGGGGCGCTGCGGGCGCCGAGGTCGAGTCCGATGGGCACGCGGATGCGCGCCAGCTGGGCCTGGCTAAGCCCATCCTCGGCCAAGAACTTGAGGATCGTCGCGCCCCGACGCCGGGAGCCCAGCATTCCCACATACCCCAGGGGAGTCTCCAGGGCGTGGCGGAGCACCGGCAAGTCGTACTTGTAATCGTGAGCGACCAGCACCAGGGCCGCGGACGGGGTCAGAGGGTAGCTGCGGATCAGCTCCGAGGGGATGCCAACCCGAAGCTCGTCGACGTGAGGGAACCGCTCTGGCGTGGCGAAGCGGGGCCGACCGTCCAGGACGACGGTGCGGTAGCCGAGGACCCTGGCCAGCTCGGTGAGGGGCATCGCCACGTGGCTGGCTCCCACCACGACGAGGAGCGACGCGGGCGCCACGACTTCGACGAAGGCCCGCACGCCCTCCAGGAAGACCGTCTGCGGAGCGCCCCGCGCCATCGCCTGGCGAGCCTCGGCGGTGAAGCGCTCGTCGAGGAAGCGCTCGCCCAGGCTGCCTTCGACGGTCCCGTCGTCCAGGACCAGCAGTTTGCCGGCCTCCTGCCCGTCGAGCCGGGTGACGATGGCGCCGTGCCCGCCTCGCGCGGCGTGGGCGCGCACACGCTCGTAGAAGTCGAGGGCCAGCGGCTCCACGAGAACCTCGATGGTGCCGCCGCAGGTGAGACCGATCTCCCAGGCCTCCTCGTCACCCAGGTTCAGCTCCAGCAGTCGTGGTCGTTGATGCTCGAGCACCTGGGCGGACTCCTCGATCACCTGGGCGTCCACACAGCCGCCGATGGTGACCGAGCCGAGGACGGCCCCGCCCGCGCCCACCAGCATCTTCGCCCCTTCCTTGCGGGGCGTCGTGCCGCGGGTGCTGATGAGCGTGGCCACGGCGACGCGCTCGGGTGCGCGTCGCAATTGGTCAATGTGATCGAAGAGTTCAGACATGGCTCCTAATGATACGCTGCCGCCGGACAAAACGATACCGACTGGAGGGAGCTGCGGCCGCCCCCCTCCAATCCTCCCCCGTTCACGTGAGGCGCGACCCTCGTATCTTCGAGCGACTACAGCCTCAAACGGTGGGCGAGCTCGCGCAGTGCCGCGAGGTTGTGGGCCGCGGCGAAATGGTCGAGCAGAGGCAGGGCGGCGGCCATGCCCCGCGTCAGCGGCTCGTAGGCGGCATTCCCCAGGAGCGGGTTCAGCCAGATCAGGCGACCGGCCCGGCGCTTGATACGAAGCAGCTCGTGGGCCAGCAGCTCGGGCTGTCCAGTATCCCACCCGTCGGAGAGGACGATCACGATCGTGTGGCGGTCGACCACGTGCGGCCACTCGCGGTTGAACTGGGCGATGGACTCACCGATCCGCGTGCCGGCCGACCAATCCTGAACCTCACGGAGGCGGCGCAGCACCTGACGGTACGAGCGGCCGCGGAGGTGCTCGGTCACCCGCGTCAGGCGAGTCGAGAAGGTGAAGGTCTCAACCCGCCCGAACACGTTTTGCATGGCGAAGAGGAACTGGAGCAGGAAGCGGCTGTACAGATCCATCGAGCCGGAGACGTCGCACAAGAGCACCAGGCGTACTTTTCGCGGCTTGCGCCGCCGGTACTTGAGCTCGATGAAATCGCCCCGGCTGAGATTCGCCCGCAGGGTTCGGCGCAGGTCGACTCGCCCGCGGCGGGCCACCGGCCGGCGACGCCGGCCCAGCCGCCGGGCCAGCCGGCGGGCGATCTGCAGGGTCAGGCGGTACACCTCGTCGAGCTGGTCAGGCGAAAACGTGGAGAAGTCCTGAGCCACCAGCGCCTCGCGGTCGGAGAGGCCCGGCACTCCCAGCGGCTCGCCGGAGTCCGCTTCGGACTCTTCACCCCACGTGTCGAGGGCCAGGGTCTCGCGCTGTTGCCCGGTGTTCTTCAGCATCGCCGGCGGCCCCGTCTCGGGGGGAACTGCCACCAGCCCCGGGATCCCCGCCTCGAGGTCGGGCTGGGCCTGCCAGAACGCGTCGAAGCAGCGGTCGAAGACCGGTATCTCCTCGGGGCGCCCCACGAAGACCGTGCGCAGGGCGCGTTGCAGCTCCTCGCGGTCGCCGAGGTCCACGTGCTCGAGGGCCTGGACACCGGCAGTGATCTGCACCACGGTCACCGGGAGGCCATGCCCGCGCAGGAGCGCGCCGAAGCGAACGACCGCGCGGGCGAGGTCGCGGGACGCGACCACGCGGCTAGCTCTGAACGGGCAGGAAGGGCGAGAGCCCGGCCTTGGCGACCTCGGCCCGGAAGCGCTTCATGTCCTCAGCGTCCTTGAGCACGACGCCCAGCGTCTCGCTCACCAGGGCCTCGTCGAGATGGTCGGCATGGAGCGAGACCAGGGCCCGGGCCCAGTCCAGGGTCTCGGCCACCCCGGGCACCTTGTTCACGCGGACCCGGCGCAGCGCTTCCATGAAGTGAGCGATCTCCCGGGCCAGGCGGGCGTTGACGCCCGGCACCTTCCGTTCGACGATCCGGACTTCCTTGTCGAAGGCCGGGTAGTCGATCCAGAGGTACAGGCAGCGCCGCCGCAGGGCGTCCGACAGCTCGCGGGTGCGGTTCGAAGTGAGGATCACGTGGGGCGGATGCGTGGCCTTGATGGTCCCGATCTCGGGGATGGTGACCTGCCAGTCGGAGAAGACCTCCAGCATGAAGGCTTCCAGCTCTTCGTCGCCTCGATCGAGCTCGTCGACGAGCAGGACCGGCGCCCGGTCGGTCTGCACGATGGCCTGCAGCAGGGGGCGCCGCAGAAGGAACGGCTCCGAGAAGATCTCCTGCTCCTTCTCGGCGAGCGGCCGGTCGTTCGACTGCTCGCTGAGCTTGATGTGCAGGAGCTGCTTCTGGTAGTTCCACTCGTAGAGCGCGGTGGAGGCGTCGAGGCCCTCGTAGCACTGCAGGCGGATGAGGTTCGTGCCCAGCATCCGGGCCATGACCTTGGCCACTTCCGTCTTGCCGACGCCGGCGTGGCCCTCGATGAGGAGCGGCTTGGCCAGCGCGAGGGCGAGGTGGACGGAGGTGGCGACGGGAGCGTCCGTGACGTAATCGGCCGCTTCCATCAGCTCCTGGATTTTTGTTATCTCGGGACGCACGCCGACCTATTGTACATGAAGCCTCGCGTAGTCCTCCGGGGTGTCGATATCGGCGGGCATGGGGATGTCGAAGGGTACCTGTGCCACCCGCTCGGCCCGGGTCGCCACGACGGCCCGGGCGCCGCCATCGCCGGTGAGGTTGCTCAACTCGGCAAAGACGCCAGCTGCGAACAGGACCGGGGTCCCCTGGACTCCCCGGTACACCGGCGCCACGATCTCCTTACCCGTCTTTCCCCAGGCCGCGAGCAGGGCGGGCACGACGTCGGGCGGCACGCGGGGCTGATCGCCCAGCGCGATCAAGGCGGCCCGCGTCCACGGCTTGAGGGCGGCGACGCCGACGGAGATCGAGGAGCCCTGCCCGTCGTGGGGACGGGGATTGCGGGCGAAGCGGACGGCCAGACCGGCCAACGCCGCTCGCACGCCGTCCTCGTCCTGGCCGGTGACGACGACGAAGTCCTCGACGTGACCGGTGAGCGCTTCGACCGCCCAGCGCACGATGGGCCGGCCGCGGAACTCCAGCAGCAGCTTGGGCCGCCCCATACGGCGGGCGAAGCCCGCCGCCAGCACGATTGCTGCGGTCATCGACCCGAGCGCCGAGCGAAGGTCATGAGCTCAGCGCGCGAGCTCCTGCCCCGGACCCCCTGCCCTGCCCACGCTCACGCGCGGGCGCGCTTGACGGCTTCCGTGATCGCGCGCTTGGCGAACACGCGGCAGAGATGGGACTTGTATTCGACCGAGCCCTGCAGATCGGCCTGCACGTCCACCCCGTCCGCCGCCTTCTGGGCCGCGGCCTCGATGGTGGCGGCGTCGAGCTTCTTGCCCGCGAGGCCGGCCTCCACGCCTTTGGCCCGGACGGCACGGGTGCCGGCGCCGGTGATTCCCACGCCGGCCCGGGTGCACGTGCCCTCCTTGTCGAGGGTCACCACGGCGGCCGCCCCCACTACAGCGAAGCGCGAGGCGGGATGGGGGAACTTCAAATACGCGCCGCCGGTGCCGGCCGGCCATACCGCTACCCGGAGCTCGACGAGGAGCTCGTCGTCGCGGAGCGCCGTGGACATCAGACCCTGGAACCAGTCGTCCACCTTCACGGTGCGCCGCCCCTTCGGGCCCTCGCACACCATCTCGGCGCCCAGGGCCACGAGAGTGGCCGGCTGATCGGCGGCCGGGTCGGCGTGGGCGATCGAGCCCCCGATGGTTCCCAGGTTGCGTACCGCCGGGTCGCCGATGACCGAAGCCGTCTCGGCCAGGATCGGGCACTTGGACTTGAGCAGCGCCGAGGATTCCATCTGCCAGTGCGTGGTCATCGCGCCCAGGACGATGGCGCCCCCGTCCTCCTTGATCCCCGTGAGGCCCGGCACCTTGCGCAGATCGATGACGTGCTTGGGCTGGGCCAGGCGCAGCTTCATCATCGGCACCAGGCTGTGGCCTCCGGCCAGGAGCTTGGCGTCGTCCTTGTAGCGGCCGAGCAGGCCCAGCGCGTCCTTCACATTCGCGGGAGCGTGGTATTCGAAGGCAGCGGGGTACATGAGCGCGAGCCTCCTATTTCTTGGCGGCCTTGACGGCGGTCCAGATACGTTCGGCAGTCAGCGGCATGTCGATATGGGTGACCCCCAGCCCGGCCAGCGCGTCGATGACGGCGTTGGCGACGGTCGGGGTGGCGGCGATGGTGCCGGTCTCCCCGGCGCCCTTGACGCCGAGGGGGTTCACCGGGCTCGGCGTCACCGTGCGCTCCGTCTCGTAGGAGGGCAGCTGGCTGGCGATGGGGAGCGCATAGTCCATCATGGTCGCCGTCACTAGCTGACCGTCGTCGGAGTAGATACCGTGCTCCCAGAGCGCCTGCCCCACGCCCTGGGCGATGCCGCCATGGACCATGCCATCCACGATCATCGGGTTGATGACGCGACCGACGTCGTCCACCGCCACGTAGCGCAGCAGCTTGACCCGTCCGGTCTCGGGATCAACCTCCACCGCCGCCACGTGCGCGCCGAACGGGAACGTGAAGTTCGTCGGGTCGTAGAAGGACGTCGCCTCCAGGCCCGGCTCCATGCCCTGGGGGATGTTGTGGGCGAGGTAGGCCATGAGGGCCACCTCTCCCCAGGCCTTGGCCCGGTCAGGCGCTCCCTTGACCGACCACTTGCCGTCCTGGAATACAAGGTCCTGCTCGCTGGCCTCCAGCAGGTGCGCGGCGATGCGCCGGCCCTTGTCCTTGATCTTGTCCAGGCACTTGTAGATCGCGCTGCCGCCCACGCAGGCCGAGCGGCTGCCATAGCTCCCCATGCCGAAGGGAATCTGAGCCGTGTCGCCGTGGACGATTTCGACCTGCTCCATAGGAATGCCGAGCTCGTCGGCCACGAGCTGCGCGAACGTCGTCTCATGACCCTGGCCGTGAGAGTGCGAGCCGGTGAAGACGGTGACGGCGCCGGTGGGATGCACGCGGACCTGACCCGATTCCCACAGCCCCGCGCCCGCTCCCAGCGAGCCAGCCACCGCCGAGGGCGCCGGCCCGCACGCTTCGATGTAGGTGCTCACGCCGACGCCGATCAGGCGACCCTGCTGCCGGGCCTGCTCCTGCTCCTTGCGGAACTCGGGGTAGCGGGCCAGCTCCAGGGCGCGCTTGAGCGCCGGCTCGTAGTTGCCACTGTCATAGGCGAAGGCCACCGGGGTCTGATAGACCTGCCCGCCGGTGAAGGCCGGAATCAGGTTCTTGCGCCGGAGCTCCGCGGGATCGAGACGCAGCTCCCGTGCGGAGCGGTCCACCAAACGCTCCAGCAGGTACGTTGCCTCCGGGCGCCCGGCCCCGCGGTAGGCATCGACGGGCGCGGTGTTGGTCAGCATCCCCCACACCTCGCAGAAGATGCTGGGGATCTTGTAGACGCCGGAGAGGAGCGGGCCGTACAGGTACGAGGGAATCAGCGGCGCGAAGGTGGAGAGGTAGGCCCCGAGGTTCGCGTGCGTCTTCACGCGCAGGCCGGTGATCCGGCTATCCCGGTCGAAGGCCATCTCGGCCTCGGTGACGTGGTCGCGGCCGTGGGCGTCGTTCAGGAACGACTCCCGCCGCTCGGCCGTCCACTTCACGGGGCGCCCCAACTTTCTGGACGCCCAGGACACCGCGACCTCCTCGTTGTAGACGAAGATCTTGGAGCCGAACCCGCCACCCACGTCGGGCGAGATCACCCGCATCTTCGTCTCGGGGATCCCGAGGATGAACGCCGCCATCAGGAGCCGGTGGACGTGGGGATTCTGCGACGTGACCCACAGCGTGAGGTCACCGGTCCCCTGCGAGTAGGAGGCCAGGCACGCCCGGGGCTCGATGGCGTTGGGAATCAGCCGCTGGTTCACGAGCGAGAGGCCGACGACCTTGGCCGCGGCCTTGAAGGCGGCCTCGGTCGCCGCCTTGTCGCCGATCGTCCAGTAGAACGACTGGTTCTGGGCCGCCTCGTCGAAGAGCTGGGGCGCGCCGCGCTCGTGCGCCTTCTTGGGATTGGCGACCCCGGGCAGCGGCTCGTACTCCACCTGCAGCGCCTCGGCGCCGTCCTTGGCGGCGTACACGCCGTCGGCGACGACCAGGGCGATCGGCTCCCCCACATAGCGGACTTTGCCCTGGGCCAGGGCCGGCCGCGCCGGGACCTTGATGTCGGGCAGCATCCAGCCGCAGGGCAGGTTGCCCACCTGCACGTCCTGGCCGGTGTAGACGGCGACGACCCCGGGCACGCTCTTGGCCTTGGCGGCGTTGATGGACTTGATGCGGGCATGGGCGTGAGGGCTCCGCGCGAAGGCGGCATAGAGAGTGCCCGGCAGCTTCACGTCGTCGACGTACTGACCGCGGCCGGTGATGAACCGCGGGTCCTCACGGCGCTTGATGGACTTCCCGAAGAGTCGCTCGGTTGCCGTCGCCATGACCCTACCCTATTTCTTGACGGCGGCCATGTTGTCGGCCGCCCACTGGATGGCCTTGACGATGTTGTGGTACCCGGTGCACCGGCAGAGGTTGCCCTCGAGCTGGTGCCGGATGACCTCTTCGGAGGGCTTGGGATAACGCTCGAGGAGCTGGTAGGCCGCCAGGATCATCCCCGGGGTGCAGAAGCCGCACTGCAGGCCGTGCTTCTCCCAGAAGCCCTGCTGGATCGGATGCAGGTCCCCGTTCTTGGCCAGGCCCTCGATGGTGGTC
Organism: Candidatus Rokuibacteriota bacterium; assembly: GCA_050731715.1. Taxonomy (GTDB): domain Bacteria; phylum Methylomirabilota; class Methylomirabilia; order Rokubacteriales; family CSP1-6; genus 40CM-4-69-5. Next base: position 1,022 of record JBOHPM010000026.1, on the reverse strand, counting down.
ATGGTGGCGCCGTCGGCCTGGACGGCGAAGAGCGTGCAGGACTTCACGGCCATCCCGTTCATGAGGATGGTGCACGCTCCGCACTGGCTCGTATCGCAGCCCACGTGGGTGCCGGTGAGACCGATCACTTCACGGATGTAGTGGACGAGCAGCAGCCGCGGCTCGACCTCGTGACTGTACTGCTGGCCATTGATGGTCATCTTGACTGGCAGTTTCACGACTCGTCCTCCGGAATTCGGCGGTTGGCGTGGGGTGCCCGTCGGCGCGTCAGAGGGTAAGCCGGGCCTGCCGGGCTGTCAACTCGCAATCCCGGCACTTGCCGCTCAGCCCTGGAAGTGGCGGCGGGCCTCCGCGCGGGCCTGCTCGAGGACCTCCCGCACGGGCAGGGCTCGGGCGCGAGCGATGCGCACGACCTCCAAGAACTCCGGGGTGATGGTCACGACCCGGTCACCGTCGCGCGACACCTTGAAGGGAACGGGCCCGTAGGCGGTGGGCAGCGTCACCATCTCGCGGGCCAGGCGGGTCCGCTGGCGCTGGGACCAGCGCACGCCGATCGTGCTGGACTCCGCGAACAGCACCCGGGACAGCTCCCTGACGATGGCGGGCGGGCAGAGCGCGGTGACCACGACCCCTGGGCGGCTGCGCTTCATGACGACCGGGGTGAGAAAGACGTCGAGGGCCCCCGCCTCCAGCAGCCGCTCCATGAGGGGCTCGTAGAGCTGGGGCGACATGTCGTCGATCGTCGTCTCGACCTGGGCGATCGTCTCCTCGGCGGCGGAGGCTTCCGACTCTCCCACGAAGCAGCGGACGACGTTGGGCACCTCGAGATCCCAGGTGCCGGCCCCGTAGCCGATGCTGGTCACGGTCATGGCGGGCATCCGGCCGGATCCGCGGGCGAGCGTGGTGAGGATGGCGGCCCCCGTCGGCGTGACCAGCTCGGCCCGGACGCCCGTGTCCACCACGGGAAAGCCGCGCAGCAGCTCGGCGGTGCCAGGCGCCGGAACCGGCATCTTGCCGTGCGC
>JBOHPM010000025.1:0-15001 GCA_050731715.1 Candidatus Rokuibacteriota bacterium | reverse complement strand
GCCTCGGGGTCCCCGAGGCGGTCCGCGACAAACCGCCGTCAGCACTGCGAGGGAGACGTGCCAGTCGAAGGCGTGAACCTCACCGAGTTCCTCCAGCACCTCTTCCTCGGCCTCGTCCAGGGGTGCTTCTACGTGCTCCTCGCCCTGGGCCTTTCGATCATCTTCGGTCTGATGGGCATCATCAACTTCGGTCACGGTGTCTTCTACATGTTCGGCGCCTACATCGGCTACACGGTCATCACGCTGGTGGCCGCGCCCGTCCTCGGTCCGAACCTCGCCTTCGTCGTCGCGCTGCTTTCGGTGCCGCTCGTGATGTTCTGCGTCGGCATGCTCTTCGAGCGTTTCGTGATGAGACGGATCTACGGGACGCCCAACGCGCGTTTCGCCGGCGTGCTGCTGACCTTCGGACTGTCGATCTTCTTGCCCGACTTCGTCCGCATGATCTGGGGGCGCCCCGGGAAGCCCTCCCACGTGCCGCCGATGTTCGAGTTCTCGCTGGCCCGGATCGGCGCCTTCGACGTCTCGGTGTATCGGACGTTCGTGATCGTGGTCACGGCCGTCCTGGTGGCCCTGCTCTGGATCATCCTGTTTCGCACGAACCTCGGGATGGTGATCCGCGCCGGGACCAACAACAACACCATGGTGCAGGTGCTGGGGATCGACGTCTCGCGCGTCTGGAGGCAGACCTTCGGGCTGGGCATTGCCCTGGCGGGCTTCGCAGGGCTGATGCTCTCGCCGCTGCTCGCGGTCGATCCGACGATGGGCGACCTCATCCTGATCCAGACCTTCATCGTCGTCGTGGTCGGCGGCATGGGGAGCTTCATCGGTCCCGTCATCGGCGGCCTCATCGTCGGCCAGATCTGGGCCCTCACGCCGCTGGTCGGCCGCACGGAGTTCGTCGTGCAGTACCTGTCGGGCACGCTGATCGGCCCGGCCTTCTGGGAGAAGGCCTCCGACATCCTGCTGTTCATCGTGATGTCGCTGATCCTGCTGCTGCGCCCCCGCGGGCTCTTCGGGCAGGAAGGCGCCTTCGACTAGGACGAGGCCGCCGTCTTGGGTCCGGATCCCCCGCGGTATCGCTTCCCCGTCAGGGAGTTTCGCGCCTGGCTCTTCGACGCCGTCGACCACTACGGGATCGTCATCCTGGCCGTGTTTCTCGCGGTCTATCCCGCGCTCTTCGGGGGGCTCAACTGGTCCATCCGCCTGGCCGAGGACGCGGACCTGGACACGCTCGCGGAGGCCCTCGAGACGGTCCGCGGGTTCGTCCCGAGCACGCCGCTCATGATCCAGATCCTGATCTACGCGTACTTCGGCATCGCCTTCAACATCCTGCTCGGGAACGCCGGGATGATCTCGCTCGGCCACAGCGCCTTCTTCGGCATCGGCGGCTACACCGTCGGACTGATGCACTACTGGTTCAAGCCCGGCACCGCGGTCCCCGCGTGGGTTACCGACACGTTCGTTCGCCTGCCGCTCGAGATCTCCATCGCCTCCGCCATGGTGGTCTCGGCGGTCGTGGCAGTGGTCATCGGCAGGCTCGCGAGCGCCAAGCGCGGCGTCTACTTCGCCATGCTGACGCTGGCGCTGAGCCAGGTCTTCTACTACGCCGCCCAGACCTTCGACACCATCACCGGCGGCACGGATGGACGCGGCGGCCTCGCCAACATGCGCCTCGGCAGCCTGAACCTCCGGGTCGGCGTCATGGACGCCACCGTCACCTATTACTTCATCCTGGTCGTGGCCGGCGTCGCCACCGCGGTCATCTGGCAGATCTTGCGGTCGCCGTTCGGGCAGGTGCTCCGAGCCGTCCGCGAGAACGAGACGCGCGCGCGCAACTGCGGCTACGACACCAACCGGGTCCGGCTCTGTGCCTTCATCCTGAGCGGGACGTTCGCGGGACTCGCCGGCGCCCTCGCCATCATCTACGGCGAGTCGGTGCCCATCGAGAACATCCACTTCGTTACCTCCGGTCAAGTCGTGATCATCACCCTCTTCGGGGGGGCGGGAACCTTCCTGGGCCCGGCTGTCGGCTCGTTCATCTACTGGTACCTGCGCCAGCTCATGAGCACGGAGTTCGTGAAGTACCTGGCGATCTTCCAGTACTGGGAGATGTGGGTCGGGGGCATCTTCATGCTCATCGTGCTCTTCCTCCCCGCGGGGATCCTGGGCGCCATCCGCAACTGGACGCTGGAGTACCGGACCCGCCGAGCTCTCGCACTCCGGGCCAGCGGCGGCGAGGCGGGGCGCGGCACCCCGATGGCCCACGAGGCCCCGACCACGACCACCCGACAGGACGCGCGCGATGCCGGTGCTTGAAACGCGACGGCTCAGCAAGCATTTCGGCGGCCTCATCGCCGTCAACAACGTGGACTACCGCGTGGAGCCGGGCGCGCTGTGCTCGGTCATCGGCCCCAACGGAGCCGGCAAGACCACGTTCTTCAACATGATCGCGGGCGACCTGCCGGCGACGTCGGGGCAGGTCGTCTTCAAGGGGCAGGACGTCACCGCCCTGTCCTCGTTCGAGCGCTCCCACAAGGGCCTCGGCCGTACGTATCAGATCACCAACATCTTCCCGCGTCTCACCGTCCTCGAGAACGTGCGGATCGCGGCGCAGTCTCGCAAGACGACCTTCGACATGTGGACGACGGTGGCGCGCCACCGGGAGCTCCTCGACAAGGCCGAGCACATCGTCGAGCGCGTCCGTCTGGCGGACAAGCGCCACGACCTGGCCGGCACGCTCGCCCATGGCGAGCAGCGCTATCTGGAAATCGGGATCACGCTCGCCACCGACCCCGAGCTGCTGCTGCTCGACGAGCCCACCGCGGGGATGAGCCCCGAGGAATCGCGGCAGACCGCGGACTTCATCCGGGCGCTCGCGAACCCACTGACCATCGTCCTCGTCGAGCACGACATGGAAATCGTCATGGGGATCTCGGAGCGCGTCACGGTGTTGCACAACGGTAGGATCCTGGCCGAGGGCGCGGTCGACGAGATCCGCGCGGACACGAACGTCCGCCGGGTGTACCTGAGGGACTGATGCTGCGCGCCGAGCACGTCAACGCCTTCTACGGTCTGAGCCACGTCCTGCACGACGTCTCCCTCGAGATAGGCGCGGGAGAGGCCGTCGCCCTGCTCGGCCGGAACGGTGCGGGAAAGACCACGACGCTCAAGACGATCATGGGGCTCTTGAAGCCGCGCACGGGCCGAATCACGCTGAGCGGCAGCGACCTGACGGCCATGCCGCCGCACCTCGTCGCTCGCTCCGGAATCACCTTGATCCCGGAGGACCGGCAGGTCTTCACCAACCTGACCGTGTACGAGAATCTCAAGATCAGCCGGTTGCCCGTCGACGGCGGCAGGCGCCTCGGCGATTACCTCGACTGGATCTATGCCCTCTTCCCTCGCCTCCAGGAGCGCCGACGGCAGCTGGCGGGCAGCCTCAGCGGCGGTGAGCAGCAGATGCTCAGCATCGCGCGCGGGCTCGGGACCGAGCCCACGCTCGTTCTCGTCGACGAGCCGACCGAAGGGCTGATGCCCGCGCTGGTGGAGACCATCCGGAACGTCCTGGTCGAAATCCGGAAAAGGGGGATCGCCATCCTGCTCGTCGAGCAGCGGTTCCGCATGGCGCTCTCCATCACCGATCGGGCCTACCTCCTCGAGAAGGGCCAGATCCGGTGGGGCGGCTCCTCGGCCGACCTGCTCAGAGACGAGGCGACGCGGATCCGGTATCTCGGCGTGTGAACGGCCTGGCGCCGAGGAAAGCGTCCTCCACGGTCACGCCCCGCTCGGTCTCTACTTCGAGCTTGCCCCGGGCGTGATCCGCGCTGTATCAGCAGTCATGGAGGCCGTGCCTCGTCCCGGCAGGGATCGGCCCAAGGTGGTCGGCGGTGGGAGCGCGCCAGATCCCGTCGACCCCGCCGAAGGGGCGAGCGTCATCCTGCGAGACGTGCACAAACGCTACGGCTCCCTCCACGTCCTCGATTCGTTCTCCCAGCAAGTGGGCCACCACGAGATCGTCACCATCCTGGGGCCGAGCGGCTGCGGCAAGACCACCCTTCTGCGCATCGTGAACGGCCTCATTCCGTACGATCACGGCGAGGTGCTTTTCGGGAAGGAGCGTATCGAAGGTCCTCGCCCGGAGATGGCGATGGTGTTCCAGAACTTCAGGCTCTTTCCCTGGAAGCGGCTCGCGCAGAACGTCGCATACGGCCTGCGCCTCCAGCGCCAGAGGCAGGCCGAGATCGACCGCGTCGTGCGCCACTACATCGAGCTCGTCGGGCTCGCGGGTTTCGAGGAGCGCTTCCCCTCCGAGCTCTCGGGCGGGATGCAGCAGCGGGCGGGCCTGGCGCGGGCCCTCGCGGCTCGGCCACAGGTGCTCCTCCTCGACGAGCCCTTCGGTGCCCTCGACGCGCTGACGCGGGAGCAGCTCCAGGAGGAGCTGCTGAACATCAACGAGGTCGAGCCGAAGGCGATGCTCTTCATCACCCACAGCATCGACGAGGCGCTCCTGCTGGGAGACCGGGTCGTCGTCATGAGCCCCCGGCCGGGGCGGGTCCGCTTCGAGCTGGCGACGAGGTTCGGAAGAGGGCGCAAGCTGGAAGCTCTACGCCGCAGCGCGCGCTTTCAGGCGCTGCGCCACTACATCTGGGAGGCGATCCGCAACCCCACGGCGGACCCCGGGCCGGTTCCGGAGGACGCCGTGGTTCGGGAGGAGATTGGTCCGTGACGACTGCTGCGCCTGTTGCGGGAGAGTTCGAGGAAAAGGTGGCAGGACACGCCCTCGCGTGGGTGCTCGAGCCCAGAGTGTACGTCCGTGTGCTTTCCTTGGTGGCGGTTCTTGGAACGTGGGAGGCCCTGGGGTGGAACGGTATGATCGCTCCTGCCGTCTTCAGTTATCCGAGCGCCGTCGTGATCGCTTTCTTCGAGTTGCTCGCGGGCGGCGAGATGGCGGTGGCGGCTTACGAGAGCAGCCAGATCCTGTTCACCGGGCTGGGCATTGCCATTCCCGTGGGGATCCTGACGGGCGTCCTGATGGGCCGCTTCAAGACCTTCGAATACGCCGTCGACACCTACGTCTACGCTCTCTACGCCACCCCCGTCGTGGCGCTGGCCTTTCCCATCGCGATGATGCTCGGGGTCGACTTCGTCGGAAAGACGACCATCGTGGTGTTCTTCGCCATCATGCCCATCATCGTGAACGTCTTCCATGGCGTCAGGAATCTCGACCTCGACCTCCTGGAGCTGACGCGCTCGTTCTGCTCGGGTGAGGCTCAGCGCTGGCGAGACCTCATCCTTCCCTCGGTGGTCCCCTACCTGGTGGCCGGCCTCGGGCTTGCGGTGGGCCGCGCGCTGGTGGGAATGGTCGTGGCCGAATTCCTCATGAGCATCTCGGGACTGGGAGCCCTCAGCCAGGACTACATCGCCAACCTGCAGCTGGACAAGGGACTGGCGCCGGTGCTTCTGCTGATGATGGCGGGTATCGTCCTGACGCAGTTGATCGGCATGTTCGAGCGCAAGTTCGCCTCCTGGAGGGTCCGAGCGGAACGATAAACAGAGAGCCCGCGCGCGGGGTTCGGGCCCGGCTTCACGGATCTGCGCAAGAGGGAGATGACGATGAAACAGGCGCTGAAGCTGATCGTCGCTCTGGTAGTGTTCCTCCCGTGGCTCACTCCCGGCACCGCGGCGCCGGCGGACCAATTGGTGCTCGGCATGCCGGTCAGGCCACCGAACATGGTGCACATCCCGGTCTTTTACGCCTTGGACAAAGGGATCTTCAAGAAGAACGGCCTCGACGTGCAGGTGAAGTTCTTCCAGGGCGGTGGGGCCGCCCACCGGGCCCTGGCGAGCGCCCAGAGCGATCTCGACGCCGCCTGGGTGCCCGGGCCGCTCGTCATGAGCGGGATCGCGGGCGGGAGCCGTCTCAAGATCTTCCACTCGATGGCCTTCAGGAACGAAGCCCAGCTGGCGGCCGCGCCGGGAACCGATTCTCCGGCCGGGCTGCGCGGCAAGACCATCGGCATCGAGGACCGGGGAGGTTACAGCCACCTGGGCGCCCTCTCCGTGCTCGAGACGGTGGGTCTCAAGGACGACGACGTGAAGTACATGAAGACGCCTCCGCCGGCCCGGGTGCCCTACCTCCTGGGCGGGAAGGCGGACGCCGTCGTGATTCACGTCGAGCAGGTCTTCCTCGCCCAGAAGCAGAATCCCGGGGTCACGAGCCTCGGTGACATCTGGAAGCTGATGCCCGACTACCTCTATGCTGCCTTCGTCGCCCCCGAGGCCAAGCTCGAGAATAGGCGGGACGCTTACGTCCGCTTCACCGCGGCGTTGATCCAGGCCACTCGGGCCATCTACGAGGACAGGAAAGGCTGCCTGGACGTCGCCAAGAAGTGGATCGGGCCGGCCTACGAGCAGCATCCCGACATCATCGAGAAGACCTACGCCGTCTTCGTCAAGGAGCGCATCTGGTCGGTGAACTCGGGCCTGCCCAGGGCGAGCGTCGAGTGGACGAACAACTTCAACACGAAGCTCAACCGATACAAAGGTGCTCCACCGACCTACGACCAGCTGGTCGACGCGAGGATCGGCACGGAAGCCCTCGCCACGGCGGGCGAGGTCCAGCCTGCCGAGAAGTGAGGGTCTCCGGCTCCTTCCGCCATCGGGGACGAGGTCGATGCGACGAATCCAGTAGTGACGGGAGAGGTAGCGGACGTTGGCGGGGGTGACGGTGAAGAGCTTCGCGGTGCTCCCCTCCACACCCCGCATGTTGCCCACCTGCTGGAGCAGGCGGATGTGGAACTCCTCGGGCGGGAACTTGGTGGTGACGAGGACGTCGACGGTCGCCGGCCCTTGCGCCAGGCGGGCGCGGAGTCGGTCGGTCATCCGCGAGGGGGCGGTCAGGTAGAGGTAGCCGTGGTAAGCGACGAGCAGGGCGATGGCCAGGGTGAGGAAGCGGACGGTCGGGTGGCCGCTCCAGCGCTTGCCGAGGAGCGCCACCGCTCTCGAGGCGGGCCACGGCTTCGCCGGGGACCGCCGAGTGTGGGGGGGTCTGGGGGCCATATCGGGGCCCCCAGGGTTCATCGGTCGGCCATCTCGGGGCCCCCACGTCGTCAAGTCGGCCGCCACACCAGGCCCCACCGCTCGATGGTCCAGCGCTCGAGGGGCACCAGGCAGGCGCGGTCGGTGAGCATCCAGATGACGGCGATGATGAGCACGCCGAGGAAGACCTCCTCGGTCTTGTACTCCTGCGCCGATACGAAGAGCATGAACCCGAGCCCCCGATCGCCGCCGATCATCTCCGCGGCGATCAGGGCCCGCCAGCCGAACCCCATGCTCATGCGGATGCCGGTCACGATGCTCGGCAGCGCCCCCGGGACGTAGACCTGGGTGATCACCGTCCACCGCCTGGCCCCCAGCGTCAGCACGCTGTGCTCGTAGACGCGCGGCACGCCGCGCACGCCGAGCAGCGTGTTGAAGAAGACGAGCCAGAAGACCGTGTTGAGGAGGATGAACAATGTCGTGAGCCACCCGACGCCGAACCACACGATGGCGAGCGGGACCCAGGCGATGCCGGAGATGGCGTTGGCGAACACGCCCACCGGCTCCAGGGAGTTGGCGAGGCGGCGGTGCATGCCGGCGAGCACGCCGAAGCCCACGCCGAGCGGAAGACCTACCGCGAGGCTCAGGCCCACCCGGCCGATGCTCGAGAGGATGTGGTTGGTCAGGAGGCAGCCGGCGCCCTGCCCGAGCGCGTGCATCACCCCGGCGCAGCCGTCCTGGAGCGTGAAGATGGCGCTCCAGATGGCGGCCGGCGGTGGGACGTGGATCGGGGCGAGCCAGCCGTAGACGGCGTTCATCTGCCAGATCCCGCCGAGCGCGACGAAGGGGACCGCGCCGAGGGCGATGCGCTGGAGGCGCGGGCGGCCGATGCGCTTCTGGAGGCCGAGCGAGAGCCGGCGCAGAGGGTTCATCGCTGCATGAGGCCCCACCGCTGGATGGTGTCCGCCTCGATCGGGCGCAGGACGTAGCGGTCGAGGAGGATCCAGAGAGCCCCGATCAGGACCATCCCGAGGATCACCTGGGCGGTCTCGTCGACCTGCTGCGCGGAGAAGATCATCCAGCCGAGCCCGCGCCGGCCCGCCAGCATCTCGCCGGCGATGACGGCACGCCAGGCGTAGGCGATGCTGAGCCTCGCTCCCGTGGCGATCGCGGGCATGGCGCCCGGCACCAGGACGTCCCGGACGATGCGCACGCGCCCGGCGCCCAGGGTCCGGAGGGCGTTCACGTAGATGCGGGGCGTGCTCCGCACCCCCGCCAGCACGTTGAACGCGATCGGGAAGAAACACGTGTAGACGATGACCGCGAAGACGGTCTTCTCGGTCGTTCCCCACCAGATCATCGCGATCGGGAGCAGCGCGATGCCCGAGATGGACTGGAAGAAGTTCAGGATGGGATAGAACATCTCCGAGACGTGACGGTTGAGCCCGACGAGGATCCCGACGGGAATGCCAAGGGCGAGCCCGATCAGGCTGCCCACGATGAGGCGCCAGAGGGTCTGGCCGACGTAATTGGGCAGGGTGCCCTTCCAGAGGAGATCGACCGAGGAGAGCATCACCGAGAGCGGCGAGGGGAGATAGCGATCTGGCCGCGGGATGGTGGCCGAGATGACCGTCCACGCCGCCAGCACGAGCAGCAGCAAGAGGGCGAGCTCGATCCCGCCTTGGCGCCAGAAGCGTCGCGCGCGCCCGGAGAGGACGACCCGCGGGTGCGTGATGGACGCGCTACTCGTCGCCAACGCGGACCTCGGCGCGCACGAGGTGGAGGATCTCGTCCCGCGGGCCAGTGAACGCCGGGTCGGACACCAGCTCCCTCCAGACCCGCCGCCCCCGCGGGATGTCGATCGTGACGGTGGCCTTCAGGCTTCCGGGGCGGCGGGTCAGGATGAAGCAGCGGTCCGCGAGGAAGGTCGCCTCGTCCACGTTGTGGGTGATGAAGACGATGGTCTTCCGGGTCGCGATGGCGATGCGGTTGAGCTCTTCCTGGAGAGTGATCCGCGTCTGGGCGTCCACGGCGGCGAAGGGCTCGTCCATGAGCATGATGACCGGGTTCGCGCAGAGCGTGCGCGCCAGCGCAACGCGTTGCTTCATGCCGCCGGAGAGCTCGTGCGGGTAGCTGTCCTCGAAGCCGGCGAGGCCGACGAGGTCGACGAACTCCCGCACCTTACGCTCGCGTTCGGGCCGGGGCACGCCCTGGATCTCGAGGCCGTGCCCGATGTTCCGGGCCACCGTTCGCCAGGGCAGGATGGCGTGCTCCTGGAACACGACCCCGCGGTCGGGCCCCGGGCCCTTCACCGGGACTCCATCTACCTGGACGACGCCGTGCCGGCACGGAAGCAGGCCGGCGAGGATGTTGAGGAGCGTGGTCTTGCCGCACCCGCTCGGCCCCACCACGGCGGCCAGCTCGCCTTCGTGCACGTCGAGGCTGAGCCGCTCGAGAGCGTGGATGTCCTCGCCCGTGTACTCGTTCGGGTAGTGGTGGGTCAGGTCCCGGACGATGAGTTTCGCTGGCATCAGTCGAGGAGCGCCACCGCTTCGCCGCGGCGCTCCGAGCGTTGGGAGTGTGGGGGCCATTTCGGGGCCCCCACGTGAGTCAATCGTCAGCGCTCGCCCGGGAGATCGTTGAACCACTCGGGGTGCTCCGTCATCGCCCGCTCGATGAAAGAGGTGTCGTAGTACCTGGCCGGATCGAACGGCTGCTTCATCTTCTTCTGCGCGATGAGCACCTGCACGGCATCGTTGAACGCCTTGAACGTGTTCTTGCCGAGCCGCATGTCATAGCTCCAGTACTTGTGCGTGCGCTTGATCAGCTCGGCGTCCATGCCGGGGATGTAGCGGGCGCCGATGGCCGCCACCTCGTCCAGGTGCTTCGGGTCGCGCACGAAGCGGGCCGCCTCGGCCATCGCGTTCACGTACTTCTGGGTGACCTCCCGGTCCTTGTAGAGCCGGTCGGGCTTGCCGTGCGCGGCGGCGCAGAAGCAGACCGCGTCACCGCCGCGGACGAGCAGTCGGGCGCCTTTCACCTTCTCCAGCATCCGGCTCAGGTACGGCTCCCAGGCGGCCATCGCGTCGACCCCGCCGGTGTCGAACAGGGGGATCATGGCGCCGCCGGTCGCGTTGATCCGGTTGACGGCCGACTCCGACACGCCGTGCTTCCGGAGCATCTCCACGAGATACATGTCGTTGATCGAGCCGAACGTGGTCCCGACTTTCTTGCCCTTGAGCCCGGCGACGGACGTGACCCCCGAATCGGGGTGAGCGATGATGCCCAGCATGCTGTCGTCGGTCGGCTTGATGAACGAGGACCCCACGTAGCCGACGATGGCGCGCACGTTGAGCCCGCGCTCCAGCGCGACCGGGATGTTGCTCACGTTGGCCGCGGCGACGTCGACCTCGCCCGCGTCGAGCGCCTTGCTCAGTTCCGGGCCAGTATTCCGGACGACCACCTTGGCGTCCAGACCCTGCTTCGCGAAGAAGCCCTTGTCCACCGCGACGAAGACGACCAGGCCCCCCGTGTTGTTGACCGCGCCGACGTTGAACGTGGGAACCTGGGCCTTCACGCCCGATGCGGTCCATCCAAGCGTGGTGGCGAGGGTCAAGGCCAGGAAGAGCAGATGTTTCTTCATGGCACCGTCCTCCGAGAGAGGTGTGTTCCGCGGGTGACCCGATCCTAGACGACGCCACCTGGCAGTTCAAGCGACTGCTCCGCCGGCAATCGTCCAAAGACCATCGCGTTCTTCACAGGCGACGACCGCCCGCATCTCGCCTACCGGTCACCGTCCTCTGCTGCGCCGACCGGTCCCTCGCCCTGTCCAAGCGGCGGCCGGCGGGGCGTTCATCGCTTCAGCTCCGGTCCCGGCCGCTCGACGCCCTCTCGATGGCCGAGAGCACCACCTCCGGCGTGATCGGCTGGACGCTGACCTCGGCGCCCAGCGGCGACAGCGCATCGTTGACGGCGTTGGCGATGGCGGCCGGCGCCCCGCTCGTGCCCGCCTCGCCGACGCCCTTGGTCCCGTTCGGGTTCGTGCGCGACGGCGTCTCCATGTGAAGGACCTCGATGTCGGGAACGTCGGTCGCGAGCGGGACGAGGTAGTCCATCAGCGTGTCGCTCACCAGTTGCCCGGTGTCGTCGTACACGAGCCGTTCCAGGAGCGCCCCGCCCAACCCCTGCACGACCCCGCCACGCACCTGCCCCTCGACGATGAACGGGTTGATCACCCGTCCGCAGTCGTCCAGCGCCGCATACCGGAGGGGCACGACCCGGCCCGTCGCTTGCTCAACCTCGACGACCGCCAGGTGGGCACCGTTGACCCACGTCATGGCCGGGCCCTCCCAGAACCTCGTCGCCTCGAGGCCGCGCTCCACGTCGGGTGGAAGCTTCGGGGTGCGGAAGTAGGCGGTCTCGGCGATCTCCCGCAGGCTCAGGCCGCGACCGGGGACGCCGCGGACCGTGACGGCCCGATCTCCGAGCTCGAGATCGTCCGCGCTGCACTCGAGCAGATACGCCGCGAGAGCGCGGATCTTCTCCGCGAGGGCGAGTGACGCCGTCTTCGCGGCCCCCAGCGTGACGACCGCGCTCCGCGCGCCCCACACCCCACTGCCATAGGGCACGATGCTCGTGTCGCCGTCGACCACGGTGATGTCGTCGAGTCCGATGCCCAGGACATCGCCGATCACCTGGGCCGCCGTCGTCCTGAGCCCTTGCCCCTGCCCGGCCGTGCCGACCAGCGCGACGACCGCGCCATTCGGCTCCATGCGCACCGTGACCGCGTCGGCCGCCATGATGGGGGCACCGAGCGCGGCGTAGAACTGCGCGCCTGGTGCGGTGCCCTCGACGAAGGTCGCGAGCCCGATCCCGATGAGCCGCCCTCGCGCGCGCTCGGCCGCTTGCCAGCGGCGGAGCGCCTCGTAATCGACGGCCTCGAGCAGACGATCCAGCGCTTCCTCGTAGGCGCCGTCGCTGTAGATCGCGCCGACGGCGCTCTTGTACGGCATCTCCTCGGGCCGGACGAGGTTTCGCCGCCGGATTTCCACCGGATCCAGCGAGAGCTGGGCCGCGGCGATGTCCATCAGCCGCTCGGTGGCGAAGATCGCGATCGGGTGCCCTACCGCGCGGTAATGCGCGAGGCTCTGCTTGTTCGTGATGGCCAGCTCGGCCGTGAACGCGTAGTGGGAGAAGCGGTAAGGGCCTGGCAAGATGCGCGAGACCATGTTCGGCTCGGTCATGCTCCCTCGCGGGAAGACCGAGTACGCGCCGCCGTCGGCGAGGATGTGGGCCCGCATCGCCACGAGCGTCCCGTCGGCCTTGAAGCCCATCTCCAGGCGCACCTGCTCGTCGCGCGCCGCGACGTCGCCCTTCAACCCCTCGAGGCGGTCCTGGATCCACTTGACTGGACGCCCGAGGCGCATCGCCACCAGGCATGTGGCGACTTCGTCCGGGTAGACGTGGGCCTTGGCGCCGAACGCGCCCCCGACGTGGGGCGTGATGATCCGGACGCGATGGTCCTCGAGCCCGAGGAGCGCCGCATACTCGCGCTGCATCAGGTGGGGGGCCTGGCTCGAGAGCCACACCGTCAAGGAGCGCGTCCCGGGGTCGAAGCTCGCCAGGCAGCCTCGCGGCTCCATCGACACCGCAGTGTGACGTCCGGTCCGAAGCGTGCGCGAGACGACCAGATCGGACGCGCGGAGGGCGCCCTCGACGTCGCCCGAGGCGTACGTGTTGCGCCAGGAGAGGTTGTCGCCGAGGTCGTCGTGGACGAGCGGAGCGCCGGCCTGCAAAGCCGCGGCGGGATCGACGACCGGAGGAATGGGTTCGTATTCGACCTTCACCAGGTCGGCCGCGTCCTCGGCGAGCGCCCGGCTCGTGGCCGCGATGGCGACGACGGGCTCCCCGACGAAGCGCACCTTGTCGAGCACCAGGGGCCGCTGGAGACCGGCCTTCATGCCCGGGAACGCCAGGACGCCGCGCCAGCCCGGACACATCTCGGCCGCTTGCGCTCCCGTCAGCACCAGTTCCACGCCGGGAAGCTTGCGGGCGCGGTCGACGTCGACGGAGACGATCCGAGCATGGCTCAGTGGACTACGCACGAATGCGACCTCGAGGACCCCCGGCACCTTCACGTCGTCCACGTAGGTTCCACGACCGAGGAGCAGGGTCGGGTCTTCCACGCGCCGGACCGGCGCCCCCACCAGCCGACCAGTGGTCTCGCTCGAGACGCTTCGATTGGATGACGTCCCGGATGCGGCGGCGAGGACGGCGCTGACGATGTCCTGATAGCCCGTGCAGCGGCAGATGTTGGCTGCGATCGCCTCGCGCACCTCGTCCTCGGTCGGTGTCGGCTGTTCGGCGAGCAGCCGATGACTCACCATCAACATCCCCGGCGTGCAGAAGCCGCACTGGAGGCCCTGATGTTCCCAGAAGGCGCGCTGGAGCGGGCTGAGCTCGCCTCTGTCCGAGAGGCCTTCGACGGTCCGGACTTCCGAGCCATCCGCCTGGACGGCGAGCATCAAGCAGGACCTGACCGACCGACCGTCGACGATCACCGTGCAGGCTCCACAGACCCCGTGCTCACACCCCAGGTGCGTCCCGGTCAGCGCGAGGTCGTGGCGGAGGAAATCGGCGAGCGAGCGGCGCGCCTCTGTCGTGGCCGTCCGCCGCTGACCGTTGACGGTCAGAGTCACGGTCTGGAGCGCCGCTTCCATGCCGGCGCTCACGTCGACGCGCGCTGCGCGGCCATGACGAGCGCGCGTTCGACCGCCACCGCGGTGACCTTGCGGCGATAATCTCCGGACGCGTGGATGTCGCTCGGGGGACTCACCATCGCCGCCACCTCGAGCCCTGCCGCGGCGAAGCGATCCCGGCTGAGCGGAGCGCCGACCAGCGACGTCTCGACGGGCCGGGCGCGAAGCGGCGTCGGGCCGACGCCACCGACGGCGATGCGCGCCGCGCGGCACACGCCACCGGGTCCCTGCTCCAGGACGACGGCGGCGACGGTGAGTGCGAAGTCGCCATGCCGACGGGCGAACTCGACGAACCCCCAACCGGCGCCAGGCGGGAGCGCCGGGAAGCGAACCTCCGTCAGGAGCTCGTCGGCGGCCAGGTCCATCGTGAGGAACGAACGGAAAAAATCGCCGGCGGCGATGGTCCGGGTGCCCCGAAGACTCCGGGCCACCAGCTGGGCCTCGACCGCCACCGCCACCACAGGCAGCTCGGCGGCGGGGTCGGCATGCGCGAGGCTCCCGCACACGGTACCCCGATTGCGGATCTCGACGTGCCCCACGTGATGGAGCGCCTCGACGAGCACGGGACACCGCCGGCGGGCCTCGGCGGAGAGCTCCACGTCACGATCCCTGGCCACCGCCCCGATGATGAGGTGACCGTCCGCAAGCCGTATGCCGTCGATCTCGACGAGCCGGTTGATGTCGACGAGCACCGACGGGCGCACCAGCCGCATGTTAACCAGGGGGATCAGGCTCTGACCACCCGCGAGGATCTTCGCCTCGTCACCGTGCTCGGCCAGCAGGGCGACCGCCTCGTCGACGTCACACGCACGCTCGTACCGGAACGGAGCGGGCTTCACGCTCTCCTCAACGCGAGGAATGGATTCGCGCCTTCGGCGACTTTAGTCATCGTGCCGTCCCTTGGTCAAGGGTCGCGGCGTGGGCGATTCCGGATGTTCCCTCCAACAGAGAGGCCGGGTAGGGCGGGAATAAGCGGACGTTCTGTCGGGTTCAATATGATTGTCGTCCCGCGCGCGGCGGCGAGCGGGTAGGCACGAGCTGGGGCTGTGGAACCACGAGGCGTTCGGACGGATCGGAGGGCGCGCGGGCGTGGCCTCAGCCCATCGACGGAACCCTAGACGCGGGCGAGCTCGGCGCGCACGAGGCGGGCGCCGGCGGCGAGCGCCTGCAGCTTCGCGAAGGCGCGCTCGCGCGGGAGGTATTTC
>JBOHPM010000024.1:0-15300 GCA_050731715.1 Candidatus Rokuibacteriota bacterium | reverse complement strand
TGCCTCGGGCCGAGCGTGAGGCCAGCGTGCGGCGCTTCGTCGAGCTGGTCGGGCTCACGGGTTCCGAGGGTAAGTATCCCCACGAGCTCTCGGGCGGCATGAAGCAGCGGGTGGCCGTGGCCCGGACACTGGCCTCCAACCCCGAGGTCATGCTGATGGACGAGCCCTTCGCCTCGGTCGACGCCCAGACCCGGATCACCCTGCAGGAAGAGCTCAACGTGATCGCGCAGGCCACCGGCAAGACCATCCTCTTCGTCACCCACAACGTCGAGGAGGCCGTGTTCCTGGGCGACCGCTGTTGCGTGCTGTCCCGGCATCCGGGGCGCATCAAGACGCTGGTGCCTGTCCGCATCCCCCGCCCGGCGCGGACGTGGAAGGTGTTCACCTCCGACCCTGACTTCACCGCCATCAAGGACCAGGTCCTGCGGCTGGTGCGCGAAGAGGTCGGCGGGCCGGAAGCCTAGATGGCGCGCTGGGAGCTCGCCGCCACCTGGGTCGTCTTTCTGGGCGGTGCGCTGGCCGCCTGGAGTCTGGCCGCCGCCACGCTGCCGCTACCCGCCTACGTCCTGCCGTCGCCGCTCACCGTGCTGGCGTCGGGTGTCGAGCTGATCGTCAAGGGGATTCTCCCGATGTACGTCGGTGAGAGCCTGCGCCGTCTTGTGCTCGCGGCCGGTGTGGCCCTGCTGATCGGCGTGCCCGTGGGGCTCGTGCTGGGGCTCAGCCGTCGGATCGCCGATCTCCTGTACCCGCTCCTGAACTTCTTCCAGTCGGTGTCGGGCATCGCCTGGCTGCCCCTGATGCTGGTGTGGTTCGGCTTCGGCGAGCGGACGATCCTGGTTGCCGTCAACTACACGGTCCTCTTCCCCGTCATCTTCAACGCGATGCTGGGGGTGCGGAGCGTGCCTCGCATCTACGTCAACGCCTTGCGCACGCTGGGCGGCTCCCGCTGGCGGATCGTGCGCGACGTGTTGCTCCCGGGGGCGCTGCCCAGCATCGCCACCGGCATGCGACTGGGGCTGGCCTACGGGTGGCGGGCCCTCATCGCCGCCGAGATGCTGGTCGGGGCCCACGGCCTCGGCTTCATGATCTTCAACGCCCAGAACTTTCACCTGACCGCGCGCATCATGCTGGGCATGGCCATCATCGGGCTCCTGTGGCTGCTCCTCGACTACTTCGTGCTGCGGCCGCTGGAAGAAACCACCATCGCGCGGTGGGGCCTGGTGCAGCGGTGAGGCGCCTGGCCGCCGCCGGGCGGGGGGCGGTGCCGTTCCTCGTCCTCATCGCGGTATGGAGCCTGCTCGCCCACACCGGAGTGGTGCCGGCCCTCTTCCTGCCGCCGCCGGCCGATGTAGCGCGGATCGCCTGGGAGCTCGCTCGCGACGGCTCGCTGTGGGTCAACATCGGCGCCAGTCTGGGGCGGGTGCTGATCGGCCTCCTGGTGAGCGTGCCCCTGGCGGTGGCCCTGGGCGTCGTGGTGGGCCTGAACCGACGGCTGGCCCCCATCGTGGAGCCGGTGATCGGGTTCTTCAACGCCCTGTCGGGCATCGCCTGGCTGCCCCTGGCCATCACCTGGTTCGGCCTGGGCTGGACCAGCGTCACCTTCATCATGTTCAACACGATCTTCTTCCTGGTGTTCTTCAACACCCTGGTCGGCGTGCGCACGGTGCCCAAGATCTTCGAGCATGCCGTGCTGACCATGGGCGGCGGCCGGCGGCACGTGATCTGTGAGGTCTTGCTGCCGGGAGCCTTGCCCAGCATCGTGACCGGTATCCGCATGAGCATCGGCTTCGGCTGGCGAGCCCTCATCGCCGCCGAGATGATCGCCACCACGACCGGCCTCGGCTTCCTCATCTACGACGCCTCCAACTTCCATCAGACCGACACCATTCTCGTGGGCATCCTGACGATCGGCAGCCTCTGGCTGGCCACCGACCGACTGGTGCTGCAGCCGCTGGAGCGTCGCACGATCGAGCGCTGGGGCCTGGTGTCCACGGCGCCGTGAGCGGCCTGCCCCGGCGCACCGTGGTGTTCCTGACCGTGGCCCTCGTGGGCTGGCTGGGCTGGGAGGCCTTCATCCGCCTGTCGGCGCCCGGCCGGATCGACGACGCGCTCGAGCGCGCGCTGGGCCAGAACGCGCTGGTCAACATCGCGGTCACGCTCCCCTTCGCCCCCGAGGACTTTCACGTCCGCCTGTTCCAGAGCTACGGCGTGGTCAGCGGCGTGCGGGGCACCACGGTGTTCATCAACCGCGTCCAGGCGGACGACGTCTGGCGGATCGCCCGCAACTACTGGGTGCGGCAGATCACGCCCCAGGGAGGGTAGGTCCTCACAGCGGGCGCCAGTCCTCGCGTTGGCCCCACTGATCGAACACGCGCTTGACCGCCCGCAGAGCGTGGTTCGTCTTGGGGAACCCGATGTAGGGGGCGCACTGCACGACGGCTTCCACGATCTCCTCGCGCGTGGCGCCCCGATTGAGCGCCCCCCGCACGTGCACTTCCACCTCCTCGGGGAGGTCCTGAGCCGCCGCCGCGGCGATGACGATGAGCTCGCGCATCTTGAGGTCGAGGTGGGGGCGGTCCCAGATCGTCCCGAAGCAGTACTCGTGGATGGCCTGGGCGTGGACGGGGGCGATCGCGTTCAGCTCGGCCCACGCGGCCAGGCCGGCCTGGCCGAAGGCGGAGTCGCGGATCGCTTTGCCGCGTGCCGTGCGGTCGCTGCTCATGGGCGCACCTCCTCGTGACTGGAGTAGCGTATCAGGCATGCGGAGCCGCCCGGGGCCGCGTGCCGGGAAGCGGCGCCCGGCACGAAACCATGATAGCGTCCACCCGAGCGCCCATGAGATCTGGACTCGTCACGTGTATGCTTCTGCTGGCCGGAGCCTCCCCGGTGATGGCCCAGGAGTTCCGGCCGACGCTCGACAAGATCAAGGAGACCGGCACCATCCAGCTGGGCTACCGGGAGACGTCCCGCCCGTTCTCGTTCCGTGACAAGGACGGTAAGCCTGTCGGGTACTCGGTGGACTTGTGCCAGCAGGTGGTCGAGGCTGTCCAACAGTCGCTGAGGCTCGCCGCGCTCAAGGTCGGCTGGGTGGCCGTGACGCCGGCCGACCGCATCCCGAAACTGGTCAAGGGTACGATCGACCTCGAGTGCGGGTCGACGACGATCACCTTCGGGCGCATGGAGCAGGTCGCGTTCAGCCACATGATCTCCGTCGACGGCGGGAGCCTGCTGGCCACCGCCGACTCCGGCATCGGCACGGTGAAGGATCTCCCCGGCAAGCGCGTCGGCGTGATTCCCAACACGACCACGGAGAAGGCCCTCGCCGCGGCGCTAGCCGGCGGGTCCATTCAGGCGAGGGTGATCACAGTGGGCGAGCACGGTGAGGGCCTGCAAGCTCTCGAGGACGGGCGGCTGGACGCCTACGCCTCGGACCGCCTCCTGCTCGCGGGCCTGCTGTCCACCGCCAAGAACCCGGCGAAGCTCCGGCTGAGCGGCGAGCACTTCTCGTACGAGCCGTACGCGCTCATGATGCGTCGCGGGGACAACGCCTTCCAAGCGAGGGTGAACCGCACGCTCTCCACGCTCTACCGCTCCGGGCTCGTCCAGATCTACGAGCGGTGGTTCGGGCCCTTCGCGGCGGCCAGCCCGCTGCTGAAGGCCCTCTACCTCCTTCATAGCTGGCCGGACTGACCCTGAAGGACCCCACGTCGGAGGCGCCGTGATGAGCAGTGATGGCCGGCGCGCGGCGACACTGGCGCTCGCGCTCCTGTTCGCGGCGCCGTCTCTGGGAGCGGGCGAGTCGCTCAGCGACACGTACCACCGCATCAGCACGTCGGTGGTCGTGATCCGTGCCCGGGGTCAGGAGGTGACCGCCGACGGCACGGTCCGGTTCACGGAGACCGGCTCGGGCGTGCTGATCTCGCCGGACGGGAAGGTGGCGACCGCCGCGCACGTGGTCCACACGATGGAGAACATCAACGTGGAGTTCCTCGGCGAGGAGCCGGTGGCCGCGCGCGTCCTCGCCTCCGAGCCACTGGCCGACATCTCGATCCTCCAGGTCTCGGTGGTGCCCCGCGAGGCCACGGTGGCGAAGCTCGTCGACTCCGACCTCGTCCGCGTCGGCGATCCGGTCTTCATCATTGGCGCGCCCTACGGTCTGAGCTACTCGCTGAGCGAGGGGATCATCAGCGCGCGGTGGGCCGCCGACACGGTCACCAAGGACTTCCCGCTGGCCGAGTTCTTCCAGACCGACGCGGTGATCAATACCGGCAACTCCGGCGGGCCGATGTTCACCCGGGCGGGCGAGCTGATCGGGATCGTCAGCCACAACATCACGAAGTCGGGCGGGAGCGAAGGGCTCGGCTTCGTCGTCACCGCGAATACCGTGAAAAGCCTGCTGGTGGAGCGGAACCGCGGGTGGTTCGGGGTCGAAGTCATGCTGGTGTCGGGGGCGATGGCCCAGGCCCTCAACCTGCCGCAGGCGGGCGGGCTGCTCGTGAAGCAGGTGGTCAGGGATTCGATAGGCGGCCGGCTTGGGCTCAAGGGCGGAGACCGCGTCGGCATCGTGGAAGGCCAGCACATCGTCGTCGGGGGCGATGTCTTGCTCAAGGTCCAGGGGGTCACTATAACCAGCGCCGACGACCGCCTCAAGCTTCGCAAGGTGCTCGAGACCCTGCAGGTGGGCCAGGACCTGCGTGTCACCATCTTCCGCGGCGACAAGATCCTGGAGCTCGCCACGACGTTTACCGGCTTTTAGAGCGTGAGGCCCAGGCAGATCGGCGTCGCCGTCGTCGGCTCCGGCCGGATCGGGACCTTACGCGCCCACATGGCCTCCCGCCACCCTGCCGTCCGCTTCCTCGCCGTCTCTGACAAGGATCCCGAGCGGGCGAAGGCGCTGGCCCAGGCGACCGGCGCCCAATTGGCCTCGGGGGGCAACCTCGACGTCATCGCCCATCCGGACGTGGACGCGGTCATCGTCTCCACGAGCGAGCACGAGCACCTCGAGCCGCTGCTCCAGGCGATCGAGGTCGGCAAGCCCATCCTCGTCGAGAAGCCGCTGGCCCTGCGCCTGGACGACGCCGAGCGGGTGGTGGCCGCGGCGGAGGCCAAGGGTGTGGACGTCCGGGTCGGTTATTCGCGGCGCCACGACCGTCGCTGGATGCTGGCCAAGGAGCAAATCCTCCAGGGGCGGCTGGGCCAGATCGTGGGAGCCACGGCCCGCGTCTACAACAGCCGCGCGCAGATGTTCGAGATCCTCAAGCGCTCGCCCCAGGCCTCGCCGATCACGGACGTCCTCACGTACTACGTGGACATGGCCTGCTGGTTCCTGGAAGGCAACCGACCCGTCGAGGTCGTGGCCCGCGGCCAGTCGAAGATATTCCGGGACCGAGGCCACGACGCGCAGGACGTGACCTGGGCGATCCTCACTTTCGAGGACGGGGCCGTGGTCAACCTGGGTGTGTGCTATATCCTGCCCGCGCAGTATCCGACCTATGGCCAGAGCGCCCGCTTCGAGGTGCTGGGCACGGAAGGCGTGATCCTGCTCGACATGGACAACAAGGACAGCGTCCTCTTCACCGACCAGGGCGTCCCCCACGCCTACGTGCCGGGCCACTCCGCCCGGATGCTCTTCATGCAGAGCAACTCCTCGGGAGACTGGGCCGTCGGCGACTACTGGGGACCCATCGCCAGCGAGACGCGCTCCTGGCTCGACCACCTCGTCACCGGGCGTCCCTGCGCGCACACCACCGCTCGGGAGGGGCGGCTGACGCTCGAGGTCACGCTGGCCATCGAGCACTCGGCCCGCACCGGCGAGGCGGTGAAGCTGCCGTTTGCGGGTCGATGAGGCTGAGTCTCGCCTACGAGATGCAGCGGCCGGTGGTCGACGATCACGCGGTGATGGAGGAGACGCTTGCCCAGTGCGTGCTGGCCGACGAGATGGGCTTCGACGCGGTGTGGTTCGTCGAGCACCACTTCCTCACGAGCTTCTCGATGTCGCCCTGCCCGGAGGTGATCCTGGGGGCCCTGAGCCGCTTGACCCGGCGCATCCGGCTGGGCTTCGGCGTGGTGATCCTGCCCTACCACCATCCCGTCCGGGTGGCCGAGCGGGTGGCCATGGTCGATCACATGTCGGGCGGGCGGGTCGAGTTCGGCACCGGACGCTCGGCGCCCTACGAGCAGATCGGGATGGGCATCGATCCCCGCGAGACCCGGGCCCGGTGGGAGGAATCCCTGCGGATGATTCCCCGGATCTGGGAGGACGGCCTCTTCGCGTGGGAGGGCAAGTTCTGGAGCGTGCCCCCGCGCGACGTCCGCCCCAAGCCCTATCAGCAGCCGCACCCGCCCATCTGGGTGGCTGCCCTGCAGCCGGCCACGTATCAGCTGGCCGCCGAGCTGGGGATCGGCGTGATGGCGCTCAGCGTGGCCGCGCCCTCGTACCTGGCCCCCCACATCCAGGCCTACAAGGAGCGGGTCCGGCACGCCACGCCCGTGGGAAAGTTCATCAACGGCCAGTGGCTGAGCTCCACGATGGCCGTCTGCGACTGGGACAACAAGGCCGCCCGTGAGCTGGCCGCCCGGTCCCTGCGGACGTTTTTCGGGCCCGACCGTCCCTACCTCAAGGATCAGACGCACCTCTACGAGCAGCTGGTGGCGTCCTGGGGCGGGGTCCCCGAACATCTGCAGGCCAACTTCGCCCGGTATCTCAAGACGGAAGGCGCCGCGGGGGCGCCGGAGGTCGATCTCTCCGGGGGGTCCGGGCAGATCGCCTCGGCCCTGTGGAATCAGATCGACGCCGACACCCTGGTGGACCGCGGCGTCCTCGTGGCCGGCGATCCCGAGAGCTGCCTGCGGTCCATCGCCATCCACGAGGCGGCCGGCGTCGACGAGCTGCAGTTCCTCATGGCCACCGAGACGGTACCCCATGACCGGGTCATGTCGTCGATCGAGATGTTCGGGCGGTACGTCATTCCCCAGTTGAAGCGCGCCTAGATGCTACAGTGTGGAACGGGAGGACAAGCCGGATGCCAGCGACGACCGCCCTTCGCGTCCTGACCGCCGACGACGTGGTGAATCAGCTCCGAGGGCTCCGAACCCGGCAGCCGGTCAAGTTCTCGGCCTTCTATTCGAGCCAGCTCGGCGGCATCGTGACCGATCCCGCGCTCATGGTCATCCCCTTCGACGATCACATGGTGCACCGTGGTCACGGGATCTTCGACACGGCCGCCATCGTGGCGGGGAAGATCTACGACCTCGAAGCTCACCTCGATCGGTTCGTGCGCTCGGCGGGCAACGCCAAGCTCCAGCTGCCCGCCCGTGACGAGATGCGCGACATCATCGTGCGGACCACCGCGGCCAGTGGACGGCGCGACGGGTCGATCCGCTACTGGGCCTCGTCGGGACCGGGCAATCTCAGCCTCACCCCGGCCGCCGGCGCGGCGCCGGGGTTCTTCGTCATGATCTTCGCCGGCCTCGTCTATCCCGAGGCCTGGTACACCGAGGGGCTCCGGGTCATGACCACGACGTATCCCATCAAGCCGCCCCTCTATGCCGTGACGAAGAGCACCAATTACCTGCCCAACGTCCTCATGCAGATGGAGGCCCAGGAGCACGGGCTCGACAACGGCGTCTTCATCGACGAGTCCGGCAACGTGGGCGAGAGCTCCAACATGAACGTGGCCTTCGTGGGCGTCGACGGGTTGTTCA
Source organism: Candidatus Rokuibacteriota bacterium (assembly GCA_050731715.1). Classification (GTDB taxonomy): domain Bacteria; phylum Methylomirabilota; class Methylomirabilia; order Rokubacteriales; family CSP1-6; genus 40CM-4-69-5. The sequence goes on along the minus strand of JBOHPM010000024.1, from coordinate 7,596 downwards.
AGCACCCGAAGTTCGACCATATCCTCTCCGGGTGCACCTCGCTGCGCCTGCTGGAGCTGGCCCGAGCCCTGCAGCCCCGCCGGCTGATCACCGGGGTCCAGGTCGGCGACGTCCCGGTGGCCGAGGCGCGGGCGGCCCGGGAGATGATGCTCATCGGCAGCTCGATCGAGGTGGCGCCCATCGTGGAGTGGGACCGCAAGCCCATCGGCGATGGCAGGCCGGGGCCGGTGGCCCGGGCGCTGCGCGAGCTGCTGGCCGAGGACATGCGCTCGGGGCGGGAGCGCCTCACCGAAGTCTGCTACTGACGCTCAGCGCTTGAAGGCTCCGTCCCGCACCCCGGTGCTAAAGGTCGGCCCGCCCCCGGGACGGCCGCCGACTGGGTGACCACGACCTCCTCGCGGCCGCGGAAGGCCAGGATGCCGGCCAGCGGCGAGCGGCATGGGACCAACGTCCTATGGCCGGTGCCATCGCCCGGTCGTAGCCTCATCGCGTGATCGCTCCCCGAGCGGCTGCTGTGGCGCTGATCTGCGCCGGCCTCCTCCTGTTCGGCCCGCCGACGCTCGAGGCGCAACAGCGCATCCGGCTGGTCGGCTGGGTGCAGTGGATCGGGGGGACCCGGATGCAGGTGATGACCGACCGGGGCACCGTGGCCGTCGACCTGCAGGAGGCGGACCAGGGCTCGTACCAGGCGCTCCGCAACGGCGAGCGGATCATCGTCGACGGTGTGCTTACTACCGATCGCACCCGGGTGATCGCGCGCGACATCTGGCGCGACAGCGGGGATCGGAGCGGCTTCGGGCTCCAGGCGCCCTGACCTCGCCGGCTTTACGCTCTGCCGCGGACTCGGGTAGAGTGGGGTCCGGAAATCCGATGACGCAAGAGGCCAAGGCATGACGACCGGAGCGATCGAGCCGCGGATGGAGCTGGAGCAGCACCTGCACCTGTATCGCCAGATGGCGAAGATCCGGACCTTCGAGGAGCAGGTGCACGAGCTGTACAAGAGCGCCAAGATGCCGGGCCTGGCCCACCTCTATATCGGGGAGGAGGCCGTGGCGGTGGGCGTCTGCGAGGCCCTGCGCCGGGACGACTTTATCACCAGCACCCACCGCGGCCACGGCCACTGCCTGGCCAAGGGAGCGTCGGTCAACCGGATGTTCGCCGAGCTGCTGGGCAAGGAGCCGGGCTACTGTCGGGGCAAGGGCGGCTCGATGCACATCGCCGATCCCGAGACCGGCAACCTCGGCGCCAACGCCATCGTGGGCGGCTCCGCCGGCATCGCCACCGGGGCCGCGCTGTCGGCCAAGATGCGCGGCAGCGACCAGGTCGCGGCCTGCTTCTTCGGCGATGGCGCGCTGGGCCAGGGGCTGCTCTACGAAGCCATGAACATGGCCGCGCTGTGGAAGCTGCCGGTCATCTACGTCTGCGAGAACAACCTCTACGGCGAGTACACCCCCTGCAGCGAGACCATCGCCGGCGAGATCCTGACGCGGGCCAGGGCCTTTGGCATCCACGCCGAGACCGTCGATGGCCAGGACGTCCAGGCGGTCTATGCGACCATGCGCCGCCTCGTCGAGCGGGCGCGCCGGGGCGAGGGGCCGGCCTTTCTGGAATGCAAGACCTACCGGTACTTCGGCCACCACGTGGGCGACGTCAACCGTGAATATCGCTCGCGGGAGGAAGAGAAGGAGTGGATGACCCGGCACGACCCCCTGCAGACCCTGGCCGGGCGGCTCACCGGGCAGGGCCTGGCCGACGCCAGCGTCTTCGAGCGCATCCTCACCGACGTGAAGGCCGAGATCGACGGCGGCGTGCAGTTCGCGCTGGCCGCGCCGTACCCGGAGGCGAACGAGGTCGACCAGGACGTCTACGCATGACCGCCCCGAGCGTGATGACGCCCGCACGGTTCGCCCGCGGCATGACGTTCGACGAGTACGTGAAGTACACGGCCAGCCCCGACAACCTCGCCCGCGAGGCGTGGGGCGGCTACTTCCCCGACGGGGGCTCGATCGCCACGGCGCGCAAGGACAACAGCGCCGTGTTCCGCGAGCGCCATGCGCGGGTGCGCCTCAGCGCCCAGCAGGCCGCCGCCATCGCGTGGCTGGCCGCGCAGCCGAACGGCCCCGCGAAGATCGTGATGATCTCGGAAGACTGGTCCTCCGATTGCCGGCGTGACGTGCCCATGATGGCGCGGCTGGCCGAGGCGGGTCGGCTGGAGCTCAGGATCTTCAACCGTGACGGCCAGAAGATCCTGGGCACGCGGCGCCCCGATCCCGCCGCCTATCCCGATAGCAACCACGACCTCATGCTGCAGCTCCTGAACCGCAAGAACGGCAGTGAGTGGGCGTCGCTGCCGGTGGCCGTGTTCTACACGAAGGACTTCCGGGAGCTGCACCGGTACTTCGAGTATCCGGCCATCTACCACAAGGACCTGATCCGCGGACACATGCAAGCGGCCCGGCCCGGCGAGACAGAGACCGAAGCCCGAGACCGCGACCGGCGCGAGTTCCTCGCCATGCAGGGATCACCGGTCTTCGACGTGTGGGCGTCGGCGGGGATCGACGAGATCATCAGCGCGCTCTACGAGAAGCTGACCGTGAGGGGCTCATGAAGACCCGCCAGATCGGCCCGTGTTTTGCCGCCGAGGTGGAAGGCCTCGACCTGACCCGACCGTTGTCGCCCGCGGAGGTGGCGGCGGTCCACGCCGGTATGAACGAGCACGCGGTGCTGGTCTTCCACGACCAGCTCATCAACGATGACCAGCAGCTGGCCTTCAGCCGCAGCCTGGGCGAGCTCGAGCAGGCGATCGGCACGAGCCTGCGCGCGCCGGAGGAGTACCGCCTGCCCACCACCTTCGCCGACGTGTCCAATCTCGACAAGGACAACAAGACCTTCGCCCGGGACGATCGCCGGCGGCTCTTCGCCATCGGCAACCGGCTCTGGCACTCCGACAGCTCGTTCAAGGTGATCCCGGCGAAATACTCGCTGCTGCACGCGCGCAGCGTCCCGTCGAAGGGCGGCAACACCGAGTTCGCCGACATGCGCGCCGCCTACGACGCCCTCGACGCCGAGACCCGGGCCGAGGTCGAGGAGCTCGTCTGCGAGCACTCGCAGCTGTTCTCGCGGCAGCAGCTCGGCTTCACCGACTTCAGCGACGAGGAGCGCCAGCGCTTCCAGCCGGTGCGGCAGCGCCTGGTGCGCACCCAGCCGGCCACCGGCCGAAAGTCACTCTACCTGTCCTCGCACGCGGGCAGCATCCTGGGGTGGCCGGTACCGGAGGCGCGGGCCTTCTTGCGCGACCTCGTGGAGCACGCCACCCAGCGGCAGTTCGTCTACGCGCACAAGTGGCGGGTGGGCGATCTCGTCATGTGGGACAACCGGAGGACCATGCATCGGGGCCGGCCGTTTCCGCCGGAAGAGCCGCGCGACGTGCGTCGCACCACACTGGCCGGGGACGCGCCGACCGTGGCCCAGGCGTCCGTGCTCGCGGGCGGGGGCTAGGCGGAGCGCGCGACGGCGGCGACCGGATCGGCCGGCCGGCGGCGAAGCCCGGCGGCCTGTCCGAGCCGATCCAGGCCGTAGAGACCCACCAGCGCGGCGACGTTGGTCACGAAGACCTGACCGATGATCGAGGGCGCGAAGGTCTGCGTGCCACCGAGGAACCCGACCGATACCGCGAAGATCGCCACCTCGTACACGGCGAACGCCGCCAGGAACGCGGCCAGCGCCCGGGCCACGTCCCCCGCGGAGACCAGCCGCCCCAGCGTCCACTGCGCCGCCATGGTTCCCAGGACGGCGGCCACGCCCATAGCCGGACCCCAGGCCACGCTGTTCAACGTCCAGGGGTAGCCCAGGATCACGAAGCCCGTGAGCTGATTGGCGAGCCAGAGCGCGACCGTCACCAGCAGCGCGTCGCGCCGCGGCAGGGTCAACGCGGCGATGGCGCCGAAGGCCGCGAAGGGCGCGGCGCAGGCGAAGACCAGGCTGAACGCGATGGTGGCCACGACCAGGAGGGCCAGCCAGAGGGCATGCCGCCAGTCGGTCATCGAGGGCTCACTGGTGTGCACGGGTGTCTCTCCTTTCGAGTGCGACCCGAGCTATGAAGCTACCGCAACCGATGCCGGGACACAAGGCGCCGTGTCGTTGACATGCCCGGGTGCATCGGAGAGGCTCGTCGCGCGATGCTCGCCATCGGGGTGCAGACCTGGGGAACGGATGTGGCGGCGCTCGAGCGGTACTGGCAGGTGGCCGACGAGCTCGGCTACGCGCGGATCACCTACGGTGATGGCCTGGGCGACTGGACCCACGACGGGTGGACGATGCTGGGGGCGCTGGCGGTGCTCACCCGGCGCGCCCGCATCGGCCCGGCGGTGACGTACGCCTTCGACGCGTCGTCCCACCATCCGGCATGGCTCGCCAAGCGGGCGGTGGCCGTCGACCACCTGTCAGGCGGCCGGCTGGACCTGCGGCTGGCGGTGGGCGCCGAGGACGATGGCGCCGCCCGGACCTGGGCGGCTCACGGGATCCGATATCCCCCGGCGGCCGAGCGAATCGAGAGCCTCGAGGAGACCGTTCGTGTCGTGCGCGGGCTCTGGCAGTCCGAGCACGGCTTCGATCATCATGGTCCCCGCTACGAGCTGAGTGGCGCGCGGTCGGGGCCAGCGCCGGTGCAGCGTCCCGGCCCCCCGATCTGGATCGCGGCGATGGGGCCGCGGGCCCTGGCCCTCACCGCGCGGTGCGCGGACGGCTGGGAGGCGTCGTACCTTTCGCCCGACGACTTCGCGACGCGCTGGGAGCGCCTGGCCAAGCTCCTGCGCGCCGCGGGCCGCACGGTCGATGCGCTCCGGCGCTCTGTCGAGCTGGATGTGATCGTGACGGAGGCCGACGAGGCGCTCGACCCACTGCTGGCGCGGTTCTGCGCCGCGCGAGACATCGATCGCGGACACCCGGTGCTCGAGACCGTGCTCGCGGGTGATGGGGTCGCCCTCACGGAGCGGATGAGCGGCTACCAGGCGGCGGGCGCGACGGACCTCATGCTGGGCTTCACCGACTTCCCCTCGACGCGCATGCTGGAGCTGTTCGCGGCCGCGGTGCTCCAGCGCCGCCGGGCTACTCCAGGCGCGTCAGGGTGACGTGCAGCACCCGCGCCGCCCGGGGGCTGCGCTGCCACTGCACGAGGATCGGGCTCTGGTAGGGCCCCTCCACGAATCCGGGTCGGCCGTCGCTGCGCTCGGCCACGAGCAGGTGCACCGAGCGCGGGATGCGGAAGAATCGGGCCGCGGGGACGGCCAGCGTGCGGGCCAGGATCTTCTCCACGATCGAGCCTTGCAGGCCCAGCGTGTCCAGGCCGGTGTTGAGCACGCGTACCAGGTCGTAGCGGGCGAAGCCCAGGGCCTTGCCGGGCACGGCGCGCGGATTGGCGAGCACGCTCCGGGTCTCGGCGGCCATGAACCGCAGCGGGTCCCGGAGCACGGCGGCCAGATCGTGCTTCATGAGGAGCGTCTCGAACTCGTTGACCGTCAGCGCGGCATGACGCTCGCCGGGATCGAGGGCCAGGTGCAGCCGGCCCGTGCCCACGCCGGCGCCGGCCACGAAGTCGGCCAGGCGCTCCTCGATGCCGAGTGTCGGATCCTTGAGGTTGACGGACTCGATGGCGTACCGGGACATGGGGACCTCGATGCGCGTGTGGGCCACGGCGGCCTCGGAACGGTAGCCGATCACGCGGACGAGCCGGCGGCGGGGCCGGCCCTCGTTCATCCCGTCCAGGTCGACGAAGCACACCCGCTCCCCCGGGCGGTTGGGATGCGTCACGCACGGCCGCAGCCCGCCGGCGATGAAGGCCAGGTGAGAATCGGCGTTCCGCGGCTCGACGGCGCGCTGGGCTGCGTCGAGATCGTGCCGGCGCTCCAGCCGGTCGTGGGCGTAGCCGGCGCCTTCCGGAAAGATGCGGCGCAGGGCGTCGATGTACGTGGGCACCCGGGCCGGGCCGAGCCGGGCGGTGAGGCTGCGATCGAGGAAGCCGGCCGTCGTGTGCGCGGACCAGTAGAGGCAGGAGGTGTAGGGCGCCAGGGCGTCGTGATACTCGGCGGGCAGCCGCGAGCGCAGCTCTACGACATCGAAGCGCGCGCGCGGCGCCAGCTCGAGGGTCAGGCCGAGCGGCCCCTGGGTCATGCGCCCCTACCCCTTCCGGGCGCGGGCAGCGGTGGGCTCACGATCGCCGCCAGGCGCAGGGCGGTGAGCAGCCGGATCGCCAGCCACGACGGATCCAGCTCCGACCGCCGCAGGCTGAACTTCGGCGAGCGGGGGAAGGCGTGGTGGTTGTTGTGCAGGCTCTCGCCCCCGGTCAGCCAGGCCAGCACCCGCGAGTTGTAGGCCGTGTTCTCGAAGTTCTGGTTGCCCGCCCAGTGCCCGAGCCCGTTGATCAACGGGGCGCTCACGAAGACGAACAGGATGCCGTGGGCCAGCATGGCCAGCGCGCCCTGCCACCAGCCGATGGCCAGGCCGCAGAGCAGGACGCCGAGCCCCAGGCCCGTCCATCCCCGGGAGAAGACCCACCGCTCCCACCGGTCGGGCGCCAGATCGGGGGCGAACTTGGCCAGGGTGACGGGATTGCGCGCCTCCTGGACGTAGTAGTAGACGTTGCCGAGCTGCACCTTCCAGAAGCCCAGGAGCTGGGGGCTGTGCGGGTCGCCCTCCCGGTCCGTGAACGTGTGGTGCTTGCGATGGACGGCCACCCACTGCTGGCGGAAAGTTCCGGTCACCAGCCACAGCACGGTCCGGAAGAACACCTCCAGCGCCGGCCGCAGCGCCAGCGCCCGGTGAGCCAGCGTGCGGTGGAGATAGATCGACGTGGCGAAGGTGGCGATCTGCGTGAGGACGATCGCCGTGATGGCGATGATCAGGATCTGAAGACCCACGTCGGCTCCTTGTCTGTCGAAGTGATCAAGCCAGGCCGCGCTCGTAGAGCGGCTCGCGCGTGCGGGGCGCATATCCGACCCGAGGATCCCGATGCTTCCGCATCAGCACCTGGTAGAGACCGAGCGAGCCACCCTCGAAGGCCACGGCCGCGCAGGTGAGGTAGAGCCGCCACGTCCGGTACGTGCGCTCCCCGGCCAGGGTCCGCGCCTCGTCCTCCCGGGCGCACAGCCGCTCGACCCACTGCCGGCAGGTGCGGGCGTAGTGCAGGCGCAGCCCCTCGACGTCCATGATCTCCCAGCCCGCGCGCTCCATCTCGGTGACCGTCTCGCTGAACCCGGCCAGGTCGCCGTTGGGGAAGACGTGACGGTAGAGGAACTCCGTCTGGCTCGAGCGCCTCCAGTGGAAGTCGTGGACGATGCCGTGGTTGAGGTAGAGCCCCCCGTCCTTGAGCCGGGCGCGCACGCCGGCGAAGAAGGCCGGGTAGTTGGGGATCCCCACGTGCTCGATCACGCCGATGGCGGCGATCTTGTCGTACACGACGTCCGCGGGTAGATCCCGGTAGTCCAGGTACTCGACGCGGCACACGTCCTGGAACCCTTCCCTCCGGATGCGCGCGGTGGCGTGGTCGGCCTGGGCCCGGGACAGCGTCACCCCGTGGGAGCGCACGCCGTAGTGACGGGC
>JBOHPM010000023.1:0-15317 GCA_050731715.1 Candidatus Rokuibacteriota bacterium | reverse complement strand
GTACACGACCTGATTGCCCGGCTGCCACTCGTCCTTCACGAACCGGAAGGGCCCCGAGCCCAGGAAGTCCTTGATCTGCTCGGAGTCGGGGGTGGCCGCGACGTGGGCCGGCATGATGAAGGGTACGTTGCTGGAGGGCTTGCCCAGAGCCTCCAGCACCGGCCCGAAGCGCTCGGCCAGCTCCAGGACGAACGTCTTGCTGTCCTGCGGCGAGATTTTCCCCATGTGGGCCGCCAGGAGCTTGCCGAAGGGATCGCGCTTGGCCCAGCGCTTGATGGACTCCGTGCAGTCCTCGGCGGTGACCGGCTTGCCGTTGTGCCATTTGAGTCCGTCGCGGAGGGTGAAGGTCCACCGCTTGCCATCACTCGACACGCTGTGCTTGGCCACCATCTGGGGACGGATCTGGTCCTTCTCGTCGGTGCCGTACAGCGTGTCGTAGATCAGGTAGCTGTGGTTGCGCGTGATGTAGGCCGTGGTCCAGATGGGATCCAGGACCTTGAGGTCGGCGTGGGCGATGAACCGCATCGTCCCGCCCCGCTTCTGGGCGTGGACGAAGGGCGCGCCGATCGTGACCGCCGCCGCCGCGGTGGTGCCGGCCAGAAATGTGCGCCGGCTGAGATCGCTCACGACTTCTTCTCCTGCGCCACGGCTCCCTCGGCGGCCTGGAAGCCGATCCGGCTGTGGGTGCCGTCACAGAACGGCTTGGTGACCGAGCCGCCACAGCGGCAGAGGGCAAGGCGGGGCCGGCCCGTCGTGTCGACGCGGGCGCCGGTGGGATCGTAGATCTCCACGTCGCCTTCCACGAGGTAGGGGCCATTCGGGCGGCAGGTGATCTTGACGGTCATCGTCGCCTCCTTGGAGATGCTCGAATCGTGGCCGCTACGATACCACGCGGCGGCGTACACTAGCGCCCGTGCGGGAGCCCGGAGACATCCTCCTCATCGCGTGCTACGAGCTCGGGCACCAGCCCCTGGCTGTGGCCTGGCCGGCGGCCTTTCTCGAAATGCGGGGGTATGCCCCCGCCGTGATGGACGTCTCCGTCGAGCCGTTCGACGCTGGGCGGGCGCGCCGGGCTCGTGTGGTGGCGATCTCGGTTCCGATGCACACCGCGCTCCGACTCGGCACCACGGTGGCCCGGCGCGTGCGGGAGGTCAACCCGGGCGCCCACGTGTGCTTCTTCGGTCTCTACGCCACGCTCAACGCAGACTATCTCCTGTCCCACGGCGCCGACTCCGTGCTGGGCGGTGAGCTGGAACACGCGCTGGTCGAGCTCGTCCAGCGGCTCGAGCGCGACGCCGGAGCGGGGGCGGCGGGCTCGGCTGGCCCGGACCCCGCGCCGCGGCTCGAGAAGCTGACCTTCCCGGTGCCGAGTCGGGCGGCGTTGCCCGGCCTCAAGCAGTATGCCCACCTGGAGCGCGCAGGCCGCCACGAGCTGGTCGGCTACGTGGAGGCCAGCCGCGGCTGCAAGCACCAGTGCCATCACTGCCCCATCCCGCCCGTCTACGGCGGGCGCTTCTTCGTGGTTCCCGCCGACGTCGTGCTCGCCGACATCCGGCAGCTCGTCAGCGCGGGCGCCCGGCACGTGACCTTCGGCGATCCCGATTTCCTCAATGGCCCCCGGCACGCGCTGGCCGTGGCCCGTGCGCTTCACCGGGACTTCCCCGGCCTCACCTTCGACTTCACCGCCAAGGTGGAGCACCTGCTACGCCACCGGGCGCTCCTGCCCGAGCTGGCTGCGCTCGGCGCCCTCTTCCTGGTATCGGCCGTCGAGTCCCTGAGCGACACCGTGCTCGCGAGCCTGGCCAAGGGTCACACGCGGGACGATGTCACGGCGGTGCTCGAGGCCGTGCGGGCGGCCGGCATCGCGTTCCGCCCCACCTGGGTGCCGTTCACACCCTGGACGACGCTGTCCGACTATCGCGAGCTGCTGGCGTTCGTCGAAGACGAGGACCTGATCGACCACGTGGATGCCGTGCAGTACTCGATCCGGCTCCTGGTACCCCCGGGCTCGCTGCTTCTCGACAGCCCGGCGATGCAGCCGCACCTGGGCCCCCTTGTCGAGGACGGCTTCTACTACCGGTGGACTCACCCCGATCCGCGTGTGGACCGGCTTCAGGCGGCCGTGGGACGGATGGTGGCCGAGGCGGCCGATCGCCGCGAGGACGCCGCCGTGACGTTCGCCCGCGTGCGCGGGCTCGCCGACACCGCAGCCGGGCTGCCCGCACGTCCGGTGTCGCCGCTGCTCGCTCCCGGCCGGGACCGGCCGCCACGCCTCACCGAGCCCTGGTTCTGCTGAGCGGAGCCGACCGAGGGCCAGGTGGCCCTCGCCGATCGGGTCGGGCCCTGAACCGTCGCCCGCCGCGGTCCGCCCTTCGGCGTACGTCGATGCGACGATGGACACGGTGGGACCTTCGTCCCTCTTGCGAGCTCCTGCCTGTGCCGGTTACCCGTGGTGCGACGTGGCCACGTACGCCGCACCCACACGGACGAGCATCAGGGCCTGGCGGTTGCCGGTGCTGTTCCTCGGCACGATGGTCGCGGCGGGTCTCGGCTGGTGGTCGGCCTGGCCGATCTCGCAACCCGCCACGGCTCCCGAGGACACACCCTCGGCGCTCGTGCTGCAGGCCCCACGACTCATCGACGTGGAGCTGCTCGGCGGGGGCAGGGTCTCGATTCCAGAAGGCTCCTTCAACCACAACCTCTCCCGGTGGCTCGCCGGTACCGACGGCCGAACCGTGTCCCGGCGCTTCATCGTCGACAACCTGACCTTCGCGACGGACACCACGCGGCTCACACCGGAGTCGACCTCCACCGTCAATGCGCTGGTGGCGATCTTGACAGCGTACCCCACGGCAATGATCCGACTGGAAGGGTACACGGACGGCACCGGCAACATGGACGCCAACCTGAAGCTGTCGCTCGACCGGGCGAACACGGTCAAGGCGCTCATGGTCCGCGAGGGAATCGCCGCGGCGCGCATCGCCACGGCGGGTTTCGGCCAGGAGAAGCCGATCGCCGGGAACGAGACCGAGCGGGGCCGGTTGAAGAATCGTCGGCTCGAGGCGGTCGTCCAGGCGCGCCCGGGCGCCGGAAGGATCTGGTACGATATGGGCTGAGAGGTGACGCCATGAGCACGGAGAACCAGGCACAGAGCCCCGACCTCAAGACCCGGGTCCAGGAGCTGATCGACACGATGATCAACCCGGCCGTGGCCGGCCACGGCGGTTACGTCGAGCTCATCGACGTCCAGGACAGCCGCGTCTACCTCCAGATGGGTGGAGGCTGCCAGGGTTGCGGAGCCGCGGATATCACGCTGAAGTCCGGCATCGAGCGGCTGCTCAAGGAGGAGATCCCGGAGATCCTGGAGGTCCTCGACACCACGGACCACGCCTCCGGCAGCAACCCCTACTACGCCGCCGGCAAGGCGTAGCCCCACGGGGGGTCCCGCCGGCCCCTGCGTATGGCCCGGCTCCTGCTGCTCCTGCCCACCCGGACCTACCGGACGGAGGATTTCATCGACGCCGCGAACAAGCTCGGCGTCGATCTCGTCTGCGCCTCCGAGCGGCCCAGCACGCTCGAGGAGCTCTCGCCGGACAGCCTGCTGACGCTGGACTTCACCGACCCCGACGCCGCCGCCAAGACGGTAGCGGAGTGGGCGCGGCGCCGGCCCCTCGACGCGGTCGTGGGTGTCGATGACCTCACCGCCACCGCCGCCGCCGCCATCGGCGACCGTCTGGGCCTCCGCGCGAATCCCGTGGCCGCCGTGGCGGCTGCCCGGAACAAGTACGAGATGCGCCAGTGCCTGGCCGCGGCGGGCGTGCCGGTCCCCCGCTTCCGGCGCATCGCGCTGAGCGACGATCCCTTCATGGCCGCCCGCGGGGTGGGGTTCCCCTGCGTGCTCAAGCCCCTGACGCTGTCGGCCAGCCGCGGCGTGATCCGCGCCAACACGGTGGACCAGTTCATCGCGGCGTTCCGTCGGATCGCCGGGCTCCTGCGCCGCGACGACGTCACAGTCACCGGGGATGCCGCCGGGTTCCTGCTGGCCGAGCAGTACATCCCCGGCCTCGAGGTGGCCCTGGAGGGGCTGCTGGAGGGGGGCGCGCTGCGGACCCTGGCCCTCTTCGACAAGCCCGATCCCCTCGAAGGCCCCTTCTTCGAGGAGACGATCTACGTCACGCCCTCGCGCCTGCCCGACGGCCTGCAGCGTCGGATCGGCGCGGCGGCCGCCGCGGCCTGTGCCGCGCTAGGGCTCAGCGAAGGGCCCGTGCACGCCGAGCTGCGCGTCAATGACGACGGCCCCTGGATCATCGAGGTGGCCGCCCGCTCCATCGGGGGTCTCTGCTCGCGCACGCTGCGCTTCGGCACCGGCATGAGCCTGGAGGAGTTGATCCTCCGGCACGCGCTGGGCTGGCCCATCGACTCCCTCGTCCGCGAGCGGCGCCCGGCCGGCGTCATGATGATTCCGATCCCCCGGGCCGGACGGCTCGGGACCATTCACGGCCGGGAGCGCGCCAGCGGCGTGGGGGGCATCGAGGAGGTCGCAATTACCGCGCACGTCGGCCAGGAGCTGGTGCCGTTGCCCGAAGGCTGGCAGTACCTCGGCTTCATCTTCGCGCGGGCCGACACGCCGGACGGGGTCGAGAAGGCGCTGCGCGAAGCCCACGCCCACCTGCGCTTCGAGATCGCCTGACGGGACCGCGCGGCGCTAGGTGTCGAAGCGCGACCGCAGTTCGGCCGGCATGACGGGGCAGGCCTCGACTGGCGCTCGGAACAGGCGTCGGCGAACCCCGGCCACCGCGTCGTAGGCGCGATCGGCCAGAGCCGCGGGCACCAGGGTCACCATCCAGCCAAGCGCCACCCAGGCTCCGCCCAGGCGACGCAGGACGTGGCCGACCGCGGCGGCGCGCGCCAGGAATCGACCGTCGGCAGTGCGGACGATCATGCTGTCAGGCAGGCCCGCGCGCCGGCCGACCGGCACTTCGGCGGCAAAGGCGGCGCTGTCGAGAGGCGCGAAGCGGAAGGCCCCGGCGCGGTCTTCGGAGAGCACGAAGCGCACGACGCGGTGGCAGAGGCCGCAGTGACCATCGTAGAAGATCGTCGCGGTGGCACCCGGCCGCGCCGACAGCCACCGTGGGTCGAACGTGAAGAGATGGAGCACAACCATGCCGAGGCTCAGGTCGGCGAAGTCGACGAGCGAGAGGAGTCCCAGGTGCATACCCAGCATGGCGAGCCAAAGCCACGGGCGCAGCGCGCCGACCAGTGCGAGCGGCGCGAACCCGAGCTCGAGGGCGAGGCCACCCCAGGTCGCCAAGGCGAGCACACGGTCGGGCAGCCGGAGGAACATCTCGCGCAGCCAGCTCGGTCGGGCCAACGGGTTGTCAAGGACGCGTGCCAGCGCGGTGCCGTCGAGCCACGACGCGCTCACCAGCTTCGTGTAGCCGCTGTAGGAGTAGCCGACGGCCATGAGCACCCAGGCGGCACCGAAGATGGTCGGGGGCATCCGCCAGCCGGCGCGGGCGTCGGGCGCGCCACGCCCGGCCCAGGAGCCGAAAGGCGCCGGGGGCAGCAGGACGTGCGCAAGGAGCAGCCACCCCACGAACGGCAGACTCGGATTGGCAGTGAGCGGGTTGCGGCCAAACAGGCAGGCCAGCGCGTACCAGAGACCCAGGGCAGCCGCCCGGTCCCACCAGCCGACCGCGAAGAGCACGCTGAACGCGACCGCCACAGCGAGGAGCGCCGTCACGACGGCCGGCGCATCCCAGAGGGCCAGAACATTCGGGAAGAGATGGACGAACGGACTCGACCCGGCGTTGGGGATTACGCCGTGGCTGGAGAAGACCTCGCTGCCCCACGGCAGCAGCGCAACGAAGTGCACCGTCAGGTAGAGACCGAACAGTGCGCGGAACAGGCTGTACTGGCCACCGGTCCAGCCGTTCGTCATGGGCACGGCGGGGCCAAGACGGCCGGGAGCCCGCCGAGATCTGTGCCCGGTAGCGGGGTGAGCCGCACACGCACCGAGCCGGGTCGCGGAGGCTCGGCGGCCCCCAGCTCACGCAGGAGCGGGGCCTGTCCGCACAGGGCGTGACGGGCCACCGCCTCCCACATGAGTCGCGTCCGCTCGTTGGTGGCGAGAATCGGGCCATAGGCGAGCGCCGCGCCGTACACATTGCGGCGGTTGTAGGGTCCGTTCAGTCGTGCGTATACCTCGGGGCTCAAAACGAGTGAATGGGGCCGGCCCGCCTCGTCGTGCCACTCGACAGTAAAGCGCGTGGAGTACGTCTCGAGGCCGTGGACGGCTGAGAACACCTTGGGCGCCGGTGAGGCCTGGGTGGCGGCGGCCAGCGCCCGCAGCGCCGGCAGCCCGGCCAGGTCGGCCGCCATCTGCAGGAGCCCCAGGAGGAGGAGAGCGAGCCCCGCCGCACTCACCCGAGGATTGGCCGGGCTCGCGCGAGGTCCACGCCGCGGAGCATCGTTCCCAGGTGACACTCGTCCGGACCGAAGCCGCAGCGATCGTCAAACGCGTGCGGGTTGCGGAACGTCCCGAACAGCGCGTCCCAGAGGGGCAGGTCGGCGTAGTTATAGGCGTGAACGCCGGCCTGATGGTGGATGCAGTGGCTCTCCGGTCGCTGGATGATCCAGCCGAGCCAGTGGGGCGTGCGCACGTTCCAGTGGTAGAAGAGTTCGGCGAGGCCCGTCAGCATGACCGCATAGGAGGCGGCCGCCGGCCCCAGGCCCACCACGAGGTACACGATGGCGCTCGACAGCAGTCCGTTAGCGACCAGCTCGAGCGGGTGCTTGTAGAAGCTCGTCACGACCTCGATGCGCTGAGGGCTGTGGTGGACCTGGTGAAACCACCGCCAGAGGAGCGAACACTCGTGGCGCCAGCGGTGCCACCAATAGTAGACGAAGGTGATGACGACATACCCGAGGAGCGCGCCGGGCACGGCCCCGAGCGAGTCTGCCGACCACGGCCGGTGGCTGAGCATCCACCCGTCCCAGGCCACGCCGGCGAGGAACACCGCCCCGACCTGCGCGGCATTGAGAGCGAGGGCCCGCACCCACCACCCGGCCACCTGCGGCCACGACCGCCCAGGGCGCATGCGCTCGCACACGATCATAACGCCGGCCACGCACACGACCACGAGGGGGACCATCACGCTTCCACCTCCACCCGCTCCGCGATCGGGACAGAAATGATCTTCGGAGAAGTCGAACCGTGGTGTCAAGAAAGGCGAGCGAAGGTGTTTCGAGCGCTGAGGGCCGGGCCACGAGCGTTGTGCTAGCATTCGGCACCGACTCGGGATCAGGAGGATCGCTCAATGGCCACGATCGACAAGTACTGCGCCCCTGGTGTCTACGACCCGCCGGGGTACAGCCAGGGCATCAAGGTCACGGGCGCCCAGACCATCCTCTTTCTGGCCGGCCAGGTCGCCTACGACAAGGACGGTAGCGTGAAGCACCGCGGCGATTTCGCCGGGCAGGCGCGCGAGGTGTTCCGCGCCGTCAAGGCGCTCGTGGAGGCCGGCGGCGGCTCGCTGAACAACGTGGTTAAGCTCAACACCTACGTCACCGACGCCCGCTACCGCCCGGAGTTCCGCGCGGTCCGCGACGAGTTCTTCGGCGTCAAGGGCCCGGCCTCGACCCTGGTCGAGGTCAGCGCGCTGGCCCATCCCGACTACCTGATCGAGGTCGAGGCGATCGCCGTGATCTGAGCCCGCCCCGCCCGCGGGGCTCAGGCGGTCTGGCTGCGGGCCCCGGGCCGCACGTAGACGAGGCTGGTGCTCCGCTTGTTGCGCAGGGCCCCCGAGGGAAGCGCGAGCATGCCCAGCGGGATCTGGGCCAGGAACACCGGCGACAGCGGACTGGTGACGTCGAAGGCGCTGGCCACCGCCTGCCCGGCGTTCGTGGTCCCGGCCGGCTCGTCCTGCTCGTGGGCGACGTAGAGCAGGGTGTTGGCCGGGTTGGTCCAGAGCCCATGGGCCTGCCGGCCGCGGCTGAAGAACGCGCCGGCGACCTTGCGCGATCCGGGCGGGCCGCTGCGATCCACGATGGTGATCTGGCTCGAGGCGGGTTCGCCGGCTCCGCGATCGTCGACCCGGGCCTGGCTCACGTAGACGACCTTGCCCCGCGCGTTCTCGACGAACTCCAGGTGGTTCGGCTGCGCCTGGGCCCCCAGCGTCAACGCCTCGAGGAGGGCGTGGGGGCCACGGGCGCTGCGCACCGAGACGCGGTCGGCCAGCTTGTGGGTGAGCCACAGCTCGGCGCCGTCGGGGGAGGTCTTGAGAAACGGGGTGAACCCCGGCGGGTCCTCGGCGCTGATGTCCAGCGTCGTGAGGTGGGAGGGCCGTGAGCGGCCCTGGGCGTCGGGGTTGACGAAGAGCACGTCGACCCGCGCGGCCTTCTGGCTGGCCACGAACGCCAGCCCGCCGTCGGCCGAGAACCACACCTGCGACGGGCCGTTGAGCGTGACCACGAACAGCCGAAGGGCCCCGGGGGCGCCCTTCAGCGCGGCGTCGACGTCGATGACGGCCACGCGGTCCTCGCCGCGCACGGTCACCCAGAGCTCCCGGCCGTTGCGGGTGAACGTCAGGCCGCAGGGCTCGCGCCCGACCAGAATGCCGCTGGTCAAGCGCTCGGGGTTCGAGGTCGGCCCGGCCTGAGGGTTCGGCGTGTTGCCGATGACCCGCCGGCCCACCACGTCGATGAGGTACACGTTGTTCGAGCCCCGACCCACGGTGGCCAGCACCCGGTTGTCGGGTGACGGGACCAGGCCCTGGATGCCGATGGCGCCGCGGTAGAGCGGCTTGTGGATCATGGCGGCGTGGGACGACGCCACGCCCCCGTTGGCGAAGCGGAACGGCGCACGCGGATCCTCGTCGAAGCTCGTCAGGTTGATCGTGGTCTCCACGGTGTTGGTCCGCGGGTCGAGCACCGAGATCGTGTTCGAGTCGCCGTTAGCGATGAACACGCGATCCGGGGGCTCGACCGGGGCGGCAGCCGGCGCCTGGGCCCGGGCGGGGTCACGACCCATGGCCAGGGCCAGGGCGCCGACCGCGCCCATCTCGAGGATCGTTCGCCGCGACATCTGCATGCTGGGCTCCTCCTCCTCAGGTCTGTCCGAGCAGCCGCGACTTGAGCACCTTGCCCGTGGAGGCCCGGGGCAGACGATCGACGATCGTGATGCGCCGGGGGTACTTGAAGCCGGCCAGGCGCTCGCGGCACCAGGCGACGAGCGCCTGCGGATCCTCTCGTGCCCCCGGCCGCAACGCCACGAAGGCCACCACCTCCTCGCCCAGCTCGGCGTGCGGCTCCCCGATGACGGCGGCCTCGGCGACGGCGGGGTGAGCGTGCAGGACGGCCTCGACCTCCGGGGGGGATACGGAGTAGCCGCCGCGCAGGATCCGCTCGCGCTTGCGACCCTCGATGCTCACGTAGCCGTCGGTCCTCAGAATGGCGAGGTCGCCGGTCTTGAACCAGCCGCCGTCGAGCACCGCCCCCGTCTCTTCGGGCGCGCCCAGGTAGCCGTCCATGACCGACGGTGATCGAATCCAGAGCTCTCCGACGGCCCCGGCGGGAAGCGCTCGCCCGTCGTCGTCCGTGATGCAGACTTCGACGCCGGGCACCGGCCGGCCGATGGCCTCGGGCAGGTCCGTGGGATCGGCGGCACGGTAGGAGATGGGACGAAACAGCTCGGTCATGCCGTACCCGCGCAGGATCCGCACTCCGGTCCGCTCGTGCCACTCGCGGGTGAGCGTCCAGGGGCAGGGTGCCGCGCCTGAGACGCAGAGACGCAGGCTGCCGAGATCGCCCGCGGCCAGGCCCGGAAGATCGAGCACCCGGCGGAACATCGTCGCCACGCCGGGGAACACCGTGACGTTCCGGCGCCGGATCGTGGCCACCGCCTCGTCGGGCGCGAAGCGCTCCAGGAGCGCGGCCGAGGCTCCGGTCAACAGAGGTGCCAGCAGGGCCCCGTTGAGGCCAAACGAATGCGAAAGCGGCAGCGCCACCAGCACGACGTCAGCCGGCCCGAGCCCCATCACCGGCTCCGCCCACGCCTGCACCGCCGCGCGCAGGGCGCCGTGCGAGAGCATGGCGCCCTTGGGGACGCCGGTCGAGCCCGACGTGTAGAGGATGAGCGCGGGGCTGTCCACGTCGGCGCACTCCCACTCGGCCTCGTCCCCCAGCACTTCGTGGGCCACGACCCGCGGGCGCAGGTCGGCGAGGATCGCCCGGCGTTCCTCCGCGGTGAGCAGGGGATCGAGCGGCGCCACGGTGGCGCCGAGCTTGAGCCCACCCAGCAACGCCACGGCGAACGGCCAGCGATTGGGGATGTTGAGCGCCACCCGCTCGCCCGGCTGCACGCCCTGATGGCTGAGGAAGCGCGCGAACCCGTTGGCCTGCCGATCGAGCTGCCGGTAGGTGAGCCGGCCACCCTCCCAGACCACTGCGGGCATGTCGGGAGCGCGGCGAGCGCTGGCTTCCAGGAGGCGGACGAAGTTCTCCGCCACGACGGGCTAGGACAGGAACTGTCGGGGGTCGATCCGCTCGTACACGGCCGGCGGCACCCGGTGGCGCGGCGTGAAGCCGGCCAACGAGGGTTTGGCGGTGGCGTCCACACCCCACTTCGCCGTATAGCCGTCCTGCGCTGTGGAGGGATCGAGGTCGGAGCCGCGGGCGTGGCTGATGATCGCGATGTCCCGGTCCGGCTGGCAGCGAGTGGCAATGGCCCAGTTCACCTGGCGGTCGTCGAACACGTCGACGTCGTGGTCGACCACGACCACGCGCTTCATGTACAGATCGGAGCCCAGCACGGCCAGGATCGCGTTCTTGGCCTGGCCGGGGATGCGCTGCTCGAGCGACACGTAGCAGGTGAACGGCGCGGGCACCCGGACGGCGCGCACGGTGGGCACCATGGCCCGGACCGCCCGGTAGAGGTTCGCCTCGATGGGAATCGTCGACAGCAGCAGATGATCCAGGTGGGCCACGCTGATGTCCTGGAAGATCGCGTCCCGGCGGTGCGTGATGGCCCGGACCCGGACGACCTCGCGCTGCCGCTCGCCCAGGCTGTAGCCGGTGAACTCGCCGAAGGGGCCCTCGGCTGTGCGCTGGTGAGGCAGGATCTCGGCCTCGATCACCATCTCGGCGTGCGCGGGCACGAGCACGTCGGAAGTCTCGCAGCGGACCAGCTCCAGGGGCTCGCCCAGGAGGCCGCCCATGATGCCGCGCTCGTCCTCGTCGACGGAGCCGATGGCCAGCGCCCCCAGGGCGATGGCCGGGTGCACGCCGATGGCGAAGGCCACCGGCAACGGCTGGTTGCGGGCCTCGGCGGCGCGGTGGAACTCCCAGAGGTGCTTGCCCTGGGTGAGATGGATCGAGGTCGTGTCCCGTCCCTTGAGCATCAGCCGGTTGTAGGCGCAGTTCCAGATCTCGCTCCCGGGGTCCCGGGCGAAAGAGATGGCCGCCGTCAGGAAGACGCCGGCGTCGCCCTCGTGATGCACGATCTGGGGCAGCGCGGCGAGGTCGACCTGTCCGCCCGTGAGCACGACCTCCTTGACGGGTCCGCCCGACACCACTCGCGGCGCCACCGGCCGCTCCATGGCGTGCAGGTACGTGCGGAGCGTCTCGCCGGGCGCGGTGTTCATGGCCAGGGCCAGGCGGGACCGGCTGGCGTGCAGGTTGGTGAGCACGGGGAAGCGGCTGCCCCGGACCCGCTCGAAGAGCAGCACCGGACGCTTGCCCAGCTCCCGGTCGAGCTTGACCACCAGGGCCGTGATCTCGTGCGCGGGATCGATCTCCCGGGAGACGACCTGGAGGTCGTCGGGCCGCTTGCGCTTGAGGAGGTCCAGGAAGCTTCGCAGGTCCTGCGCCATGCTCGACGATGGTACACGGCCGGCCGGAGCGGTGTACAGTTCGCCCTGATGAGCCGGCCCGACGGCCTGCGGTTCGACCGCCTGGAGCCCCGGGAGGGGGTGGCGCGCCCCTCGTGAACGCGATCGTCGAGGAGATCCGCCAGGCCTACGCGGCGGTCGGCATCACGCTCGACCAACCCGCGACGTACGGGACCTATTACCGGCTGTTGTGCGCCGGCTGCGGCCGCATGACCGGCAACGTCGGCGACCGGCTCCTGCCCGGATTGGCCGGCGAGCTGGTGGATGCGCAGTTCGAGCTCTACGCCACGGGGCTGCTGGGTTGTCCGTGCGGCCACCAGCGCGAGACCACGCGGAAACTGGACCCCGAGCGCTGGCGCCGCAGTCAGGAGCACTACGCGAGCATCGTCTCGCCGACCGTCGCGGGGCCGAAGCCCGGCGAAGACGTCCCCACGGCGGATGAGGGAAACCGGCCATGAGCGAGATGGACGTCATCCGCAACGCCGAGGAGCGCGGCCGCACGGAGTTGTGGCCGTTCTGGCGCAAGGCCTACGCCCAGGGCGATCCCCTGCCCCGCTTCCCCGCCCCCGCGGGGCGATCCCAGCACCGCTTCGACGAGGGCGATCCGCTGCCCGAGGAGTACAAGGGCCTGCTGATCAGGATGCTGCGCCACGAGGGCGAGCGGGCCGGCAACAAGTCGTTTCTGGGCTTCATGGCCACCTGTCTGGATCTTGCCGAGGCCCTCTTCCCCAACCAGCAGACGAAGCTCCTCAAGGCCGAGTACCTGGCTGAGGAGCTCAAGCACGCGATCATGTTTCACCGGCTGGCCGTGGGGCTGGAGCGCGACTTCGCGCTGCTCGACGTCCCCTACGCCCACTACGCCTTCCACCTGCCGCGCGAGACGTGGGCCGACGATGCCTACTTCCACTTCTTCGTCGACCTGAACGGCGCCTTCCACGCCCGGGACTGGCGGGAGTCGTCCTACGTGCCGCTGCAGAAGATGGCGGCCACGGTGGAGCGCGACGAGCTGGGCCATTCCGAGATGGGCTACTACTTCCTGCAGGAGATCTGCGCGAGCCCGAGCGGCCGGGCCCTGGCCCGGAAGCTCCTCGACAAGTGGTACCCGGCGGCCCTCGACATGTTCGGCCGCTCGGACTCGCCCAACGTGCCGCGCTTCATCGCGTGGGGCCTCAAGTCCGTCGGCAACGCCGACATTCGGACCGCCTACAAGGCCTACGTCGACCGCAAGCTCACCGCGCTTGGCCTGGAGCCGCCCGACGAGCGTCGGCACCGCCGCTTCCTGTGACCGCGGACGTCTCGATCGCCGGCTTGGCCGGCGTCACCGTTCCTGGGGGAGGTCTCGGAGCCTGCTGTTCGGGGGGCCGCCGGTGCGGATCCGCGTCCTGCGCCACGGCCTCGCCTCGCCCATGACCAGATCGTCGTGTTACGCATCGCCTTCGCCGACCTCGCAGTCCCCGACCGGGTGAAGCAGGCCGGTGGGACGTGGAATCCAGAGCGAAGGGTCTGGCAGTTGCGCTACGATCGCGTGGTCACGCTCGGCCTGAACAGTCGCATCGTCGACGAACGGCACCCAATAGGAGATGCCCGGGGTCGAGCGAAGAGAATCTGCATGCAGATGCCCGGGCGCCATCCAGGTAGAGATGCTCGCATCCACTGTTGGATGCCGGCATCCCGTGGCAGATGACGGCGTTGCAGTCGAATAATAGTTATCCCGATGTGGCAGTGAGATGGAGCCGCGGTAAAACGTCATGCGGGTGCTAGTGTTACGGCGTGACCTACGAGTGGGATCCTGTCAAAGCTGCGGCCAACGTCAAGAAGCATCGCGTCACCTTCGAGGAGGCGGCATCGGTGTTCCTCGACTCGGCGGCGCTTACGTTCTGGGACCCCGATCACTCCGAGGAGGAAGATCGCGAGATCACGATAGGCCGCTCCGCGCGCCAGCGCGTACTGTTCGTGGCACACGCTGCCCACGAGGGAAATGTCCGAATCATCAGCGCGCGGCGGGCGACGCGCCGGGAGCAGAGACAATATGAGGAACCAAGTGGCGAAGCGACGCAGTGACGACCTCCGCCCCGAGTACGATCTCGCAACTCTGAAGGGGGGCGTACGGGGCAAGTACTACAAGCAGGCAGTAACAGGAACCAACTTGGTCCTGTTGGAGCCAGACGTAGCGCGTGCGTTTCCCGACAGTAATTCGGTGAACCGAGCCCTACGGTTGCTCCAGGAGGTTGCGACGAAGAGTTCGAAGGGCAAATCCTCGCCGGGGGCAAGACGTCGCGCGACGAGATAACTTCGGCATGCAGCCGACGGCCTTCGGCCGCGGCTGATACCGGCGTTCGGCAACAAGGTCCGTCTCGAAGCAGGCTAGGACCGAACGACTCAAGTTCGCCGGAGGGCACGACGACCAAGAGAACCCGGCCAGCCGGACTCATTCTCGCCGTGCTTTTGGGCGTGGGCTCGCCGCCGATTGCCTTCGCGCAACAGCCAGCGAAAGTCGGCCGAATCGGCTATCTGAGCGTCGAATCCTCGCCCGCGCAATACCTCGAAGCTTTCCATGATGGCCTGCGGCGGCTCGGATACGTCGACGGCAGCAGCATCGTGATTGAGAGCCGGTTGGCAGAGGGCAGGACGGAAACACTCGCCGCGCTCGCGAGCGAGCTTGTGGCGCTGAAGCTCGACGTGATCGTTGGCGCGGACGGCGGCTCCGCCCGCGCGCTCAGCCGCGCCACGAAGACCATCCCGATCGTCATGGGAGTGAGCGGCGACCCGTCGAGTTGGGGCTCGCCATCAGTCGTGCCCGGCCCGGCGGGAATGTCACCGGTCTGACGTTCCTCTCGCCCGAACTTGCCGGCAAACGATTGCAATTCCTGGGGGAGGTTGCCCCGAAAGCCACCAAGGTCGCCGTTCTCACGAACCGTGTCCACGCCGGTGAGGAACAGGAGTGGAAAGCCAACGAGACTGCGGCCCGGAGCGTCAATGTGACGCTTCACGTTCTGCCTATGCCGGAAAGCGACGATCTTGCCGAGGTCTTCGCGGCGATCACTCGCGAACGGGCGGACGCGATTGTCGCGATTGCGGGCCCGATGACCCTCCGGAACCGAAAGCAGATCGCAGATTTCGCGATCAAGACCCGACTCCCAATGATTGCCGGGTGGACCGAATACGCCGACGCGGGCAGTCTCATATCCTACGGGCCCAATCGTCGTCACGCCGTGCGCCACCTGGCGTACTTCGTCGATAGAATCGTGAGAGGGGCGAAACCGGCTGACTTGCCGGTCGAGAGGCCCACACGGCTCGAACTCGTCATCAACCGTGCGTCCAGAGAAAGCTGACGTGTTCAGCGGGAGGCAGTCCCGCCGGGGTAAGAGCCAGAGCCCCGTAACTTGGATGGCAGGGTGGAGGGAAACCGAGACTCTGAAGCCCATCGAC
>JBOHPM010000022.1:0-15425 GCA_050731715.1 Candidatus Rokuibacteriota bacterium | reverse complement strand
CCCAGGTCCATCAGCTCGGTGAGGCTCGCCGTTCGAAACGCGTCGACGTGATGCACTGGTAGGCGCCCGCGGTACTCGTTGATCAGCACGAAGGTCGGGCTCGTGGCGAGCGTGCCCACGCCCAGGCCCCGGACCAGACCCTGGACGAAGCACGTCTTGCCGGCGCCCAGCTCCCCGGTGAGGGCGACCACGTCGCCAGCCCCGAGCGTCCGTCCGAGCTCCTCGCCCGCGGCTTCGGTCTCGGCCGGGCTCCGGGAGGCCAGCGTCGTCTCAGCGGCCATGCCGGGACTGCAGTTCCAGGATCGCCTCGGGCAGCGCCGCGATAACGTCGCTGGCGATGAGACCCTCCTGGCCCAGCCGGGCCGCGGCCAGATCCCCGGCGCGCCCGTGCAGGTACACGGCGGTCTGCAGCGCCGCCGTCGGCGGCAGCCCGCGGGCCAGGAAGGCGCCGACCATGCCGGTCAGTACGTCGCCCGTGCCGCCCGTCGCCATTCCGGGGTTACCGCTCGGGCTGATGTAGACCTCGCCCGTCGGCGTCGCGATCACGGTCCCGCCGCCCTTGAGGACAACGTGCACGCGATGCTCGGTGGCCAGGCGGCGGGCGACGCCAACGCGATCACGCTCGACCTCGACCGCCGTCGTCCCCAGCAGGCGCGCCAGCTCGCCCGGGTGCGGCGTGAGGCAGCGCGCCGCTGGTGCGACGTCCAGGAGGTCGAGATGGCCGGCCAGCGCGGTGAGAGCGTCGGCGTCGACGACGAGGGGCCGGTCGAGCGTCCGCACGACCTCGCGGGCCAGGGCCTGGGTATCGGCGTCGAGGCCCACGCCCGGTCCGATGGCCATCGCGTCACGGCTGGCCGCGAGGTCGGCGATGGCGTCGGCCGCCTTGAGCGCCACCGAGCCGGCGGCGGTCTCGGGCAGCGCCGCGGTCATCGCCTCGACGAGGAGACCGGCGAGCACGGGCTGCTGACTCGCCCCGGTGCCGACGGTCACGAGGCCAACGCCACTGCGGAGCGCTCCACCGGCAGCGAGGGCCGCCGCTCCCGTCTTGCCCAGGGAGCCGGCCACGATCAGCAGGTGACCGAGCGTGCCCTTGTGCGCGGTGCGCGAGCGCGGGGGAAGATGGCCAGCGACGTCGTCGGCTTCGATCAGAAACGTCGTCACGCCGCGGCGCACGTCGGCGGCGGGAATGCCGATGTCCACGACCTCCACCCGACCGGTGAAGTCGAGGCCCGGCCCCGTCACCAGCCCCCGCTTGAGACCGGCGAAGGTGACCGTGAGCGCGGCGCGGATCGCCGGGCCCGGAGGCGGACCGCCGTCGGCGGGCAGGCCGGAGGGGACGTCCAGCGCCACGACGGGACGTCCGGCCGCGTTGATCGCCTCGATCGCGCGCGCGAGCGGGCCTTCCGGCGTCCCCCGGGCGCCGGTGCCGAGCAGGGCATCGATCACGAGGTCGGCGCTCCGGAGGTCGTCGACGAGGCCGGCCTCATTCCTCAGGGGGTTGGCGCGCAGCCCGCTGCGCCGGAGCGCGGTCAGCTTGAGAGCCGCGTCGCCGGCGATCTCGCCCGGGGAGCAGGTCAGCCACACCGCGGGACGGATACCGCGGCTCTTGAGCCAGCGGGCCACGACGAAGCCGTCGCCCCCGTTCCCGCCCTTGCCGCAGACGACGGCGACTCGCCCGCCGCGACCCAGCCCGAGCGCGGGGGCGGCGGCAAGGATGCTCCGCCCCGCCGCGCGGCCGGCGTTCTCCATCAGGACCGCGCCGGACAGGCCCAGCTCACTGATGGCGCGGCGGTCGAGCCGCCGCATCTCCTCGGCGGTGAACACCGGCAGCATGACGTCTACGTCACGGCGGGCGGATCAGGCGGGGCCGTCGAGGCCCCCTCCGAAACCAACGTGGCCTGGGCCATGGCGTAGTCGCCGTCGTGGGTGAGCGCCAGGAGCATCCGATCGCCCCCGCGAGCCCGGCCGATCTCCCGCGAGCGTCCCGAGAGCAGGAGCACCGGGGCCTGGCCTCGCTCCCGCCGGACCTCCAGCTCCCGCCACCGAATGCCCAGGCGCAGCCCGGTCCCCAGCGCCTTGAGCCCGGCCTCCTTGGCCGCGAAGCGGGCGGCGAAGTGCTGGACCGGATCGCGCCGGGACCGACAGTAGGCGATCTCGTGCTCGGTGAAGACCCGGGTGAGGAAGCGCTCCTGCCACCGCTCGATCACCGCGCGCAGGCGCGGCATGTGCACGAGGTCGATGCCGATACCCCTGACGCTCATGCCGCGCCGATCTGGGCGCGGATCATGTCGGCCAGCTCGGCGGCCATGACCCGGATGCGGTCACCGTCGGCCCCCTCGATCATCACGCGGGCCAGGGCCTCGGTCCCGGAATAGCGGATGAGGATGCGGCCGTTGCCGTTCAGCTCCGCCTCGAACGCCCGGACCCGCTCGGGCAGGCCGGCCACGGTCTCGATGGGCGGCTGGCTCCGCACGGGTACGTTGAGGAGGATCTGGGGATATTTCCGCAGGCACTCGGACAGTGACGCCAGGGACAGCCCGGTCTCGCGCATGATGCCGAGCAGCACCAGGGCGGAGAGGATGCCGTCGCCGGCCGGCGCATGGTCGAGGAAGAGCAGATGCCCCGACTGCTCGCCGCCCAGATTGCCGCCCCGACGCTGCAGCTCCTCGTGCACGTAGCGGTCACCCACCTGGGTCTTCACGATGCTGATGCCCGCCGCCCGCAGCGCCTCGTCCAGCCCGAGGTTGGCCATCACCGTGGTGACGACCAGGTTCCCCTTGAGCCGCTCCCGCTCCGCGAGGTGGCGGCCCGCGATGGCCAGCGCGAAATCGCCGTCGCGAATCTCGCCACGCTCATCCACCGACATCAGGCGGTCGCCGTCGCCATCGAAGGCGAACCCCACCGCAGCCCCGACCGCCCGCACCTTTTGCTGGAGCGCTTCGGGGTGCAGGGCCCCCACGCCAGCGTTGATGTTCGTGCCGTCCGGCCGGCCCCCGATGGCCACGACCTTCGCGCCCAGCCGCCGGAAGACCCGCGGGGCGACGCGGTAGGTTGCGCCGTGCGCGCAGTCCAGGGCGACCGTCATCCCCCCCAGGTCCAGGGGAAAGGTCCCGCAGAGGGAATCCACGTAGTGCGCTTCGGCTCGATCATAGGTCACGTGGCGGCCGATCGCGTCGCCGCGGGCGGGCCGCACCTGGTCGGGCCAGCCGAGCCCGCGCTCGATCGCCTCCTCCCAGGCCTCGGGAAACTTCATGCCCTCCGAGGAGAAGAGCTTGATCCCGTTGTCGTGAAACGGGTTGTGGGAGGCGGAGAGAACGATCCCCCCGTCGGCGTTCAAGGCTCGGGTCAGGAGCGCGATGGCCGGGGTGGGCATGATGCCGACGGCGTAGCAGTCGCCGCCGGCGCTCAGCACCCCGGCGGAGAGCGCCGCCTCCAGCAGCGGGCCCGAGCGCCGCGTGTCACGGCCGATCACCAAGCGCACGCGATCCACGCTCCGCTCGGCGTGCAGGGTCGCCACGAGCTGGCGGCCCACGCGAAACACCAGCTCCGGCGTGAGGGGGGGCTCGTTGGCGACACCACGGATCCCATCGGTTCCGAACAGGCGGCTCATCGGGTGATCCGGACCTTCCTCGACTCCGATTGTAGAACGAGCGCGGCCAGCCGCCTCACGATGTTCGCGCCACCCGGGTCCGGCGCAGCCGCTCGGCCACCCGCACGGCCTGCACGGTCGCGGCGACGTCGTGGGTGCGGACGAGCGCCGCCCCCCCCAGCACGGCCACGGCCGTCGCCGCCAGCGAGCCGGCCAGTCGCCCGGCCGGGTCCGCCTGACCGGTGACGGCCCCGAGGAACGACTTGCGCGACACGCCGATCCCCAGGGGACGGCCGAGCACGGCGAGCGCGGACAGGCACGCCAGCACCGTGAAGTCCCACTCGTCCCAGGCGACGGCCTCCTCACGAAAGAACCCGATACCGGGATCGAGCACGATGCCCTCGCTGGCGATGCCCGCGGCGCCGGCACGGCCGAGGGCCTGCTCGAGGAGCGTCCCCACGGTGGCCACGGGATCGGTGCCATTCCCCGGGCCCTCCGGTGAGGCCATGAGGATCACCGAGGCGCCCCGTGCACGGGCCAGCGCGCCCAGGGCCGCGTCGCGGAGCCCGCTCACGTCGTTGATGACGCGAGCGCCGGCCGCCAGCGCGGCCCGGGCCGGACCCGGCCGCGTCGTGTCGGCCGAGACGGGGACCGGCACCGCGGCAGCCACGACCTCGATGGCGCGGGCCAGGCGCTCGCACTCCTCGGCCTCACCGAGGGTGCTGGCCAGATACGGCGCCGTGGAGCGGGCCCCCACGTCGATCAGGGCCGCGCCTGCGCTCACCATCTCGTGGGCGGCCCGGACCAGCTCGTCCCGCCCGCGATGGACCGACCCGGGGTAGAAGGACTCCGGGCTGACGTTGAGCACCCCCATGACGACCACCGGGTGCTCCCCACCCACCGGCACGCCCGCCAGCGACGCGACGCCCGAAGCGTTCACGCGACCCTGGACGCGCGGGGGTTGCGGGGATCGGGCACCGCGCAACTCAGGTTGTCGGGGTGGGGTGAGCGTTCCGCGACCCGTGTAGTGGGTATGGTGGCACCTCATGTGTGGTGCGTGGTGAGCGGGCAGTTGCTAGCGTGGTCGCGGAACGCTCACCCCACCCCGACGACCGAGGTTACGCGGGTGCGGGAGCCTCGGAGAACGGCCGCGTACGCAGGATGCGCGCGATCTCCTCACCGTCGAGCGACTCTCGCTCGAGGAGCGCCCGCGCGAGGGCGTGGAGCTTCTCGATGTTCTCCGCGAGGATCTGCCGGGCCCGCAGCGCGCAGTCCATGACGATGCGCTTGATCTCGGTGTCGATCGTCACCGCGGTGTCCTCGCTGTAGTCCTTCGGCCGGGCGACCTCGCGCCCCAGGAAGATGTGCTCCTCGTTCTTCCCGAACGTCAGCGGCCCCAGCCGGTCGGACATCCCCCACTCGCACACCATCTTCCGGGCCATCTCGGTGGCCTTTTCGAGATCGTCGCCGGCCCCGGTGGTCTGCTGGTTGAGGACGATCTCCTCGGCGGCGCGGCCCCCGAGCAGGATGGTGATGCGGTTGACGAGGTACTCGCGCGAGTAGTTGTACTTGTCGTCGAGCGGCAGCTGCTGGGTCAGGCCCAGGGCCCGCCCGCGCGGGATGATGGTGACCTTGTGCAAGGGGTCGGTACCGGGGAGGAAGTCGGCCACCAGCGCGTGACCGGCCTCGTGGTAGGCGATCGTGCGCTTCTCGGTGTCGCTGATGATCATGGAGCGGCGCTCGACCCCCATCAGGACCTTGTCCTTGGCATTCTCGAAGTCGGGCATCTCCACGAACTTCTTGTTCAGCCGCGCCGCCAGCAGGGCCGCCTCGTTGACGAGATTGGCGAGGTCGGCGCCGGAGAATCCCGGGCTGCCCCGGGCCAGGACTTTGAGCTCCACGTCGGGGGCGAGCGGGATGCGCCGGGCGTGAACCCGGAGAATCTCCTCGCGACCCCTGACGTCCGGCCGCGGCACCACCACCTGGCGATCGAAGCGGCCCGGCCGCAGCAGCGCCGGGTCGAGGACATCGGGACGGTTCGTGGCGGCGATCAGGATCACGCCCTCGTTGGTCTCGAAGCCGTCCATCTCGACCAGGAGCTGGTTGAGCGTCTGCTCACGCTCGTCGTGCCCGCCGCCCAGGCCGGCCCCGCGGTGCCGTCCCACGGCGTCGATCTCGTCCATGAAGATGATGCAGGGGGCGTGCTTCTTGCCCTGCTCGAAGAGGTCCCGCACCCGGGAGGCGCCGACCCCCACGAACATCTCCACGAAATCCGACCCCGAGATCGAGAAGAACGGCACGTTGGCTTCCCCGGCGATGGCCTTGGCCAGCAGGGTCTTGCCCGTGCCGGGCGGCCCCACGAGCAGCACGCCCTTGGGGATCTTGCCCCCCAGCTTCTGGAACTTCTGCGGATCCTTCAGGAAGTCGATGATCTCGCGTAGCTCTTCCTTGGCCTCGTCGACCCCGGCCACATCCCCGAAGGTGATCTTGTTGTGCTTTTCCGAGATCAGGCGGGCCCGGGCCTTGCCGAAGGACAGCGCCTTGGCTCCCCCGCCCTGCATCTGGCGCATGAAGAAGATCCACACGCCGATGAACAGCAGCATGGGCACCCACTGTAGGAAGATCGCGTACCAGGGATTGGCGTCGGGGGGCTTCACCGCGATCCGCACGCCCCGCTCGCGCAGCATCTTGATGAGGTCCGGGTAGTCGACGATGTAGGTGCGCTGGGTCTGGGTGCTGTCGCGAACGGTATAGGTCACCAGGTTGCCCCGGATGACGACGGAGTCGACCCGCCCCTGCTCCACGGCCCGCAAGAACTCCGAGAAGTTGGGCTGCTCGTGACCGCTCTGCTGGGCGCCCTGGAAGACCGTGAACAGGAGGATGACGATGAGGCCGATCACCATCCAGAGAGCGAGGTTCTTGTAGACCTGATTCATGCGGCCCTGATTATAGCATCCGGGTGCAATCGCGGGGGCGGCGCATCCGGACCGCGCTCAGCGCGCGGTGATGAAGGTGGTGAGCCGCCGCTCGGCAGCCAGCCGTTGGGCCGCCTGCTGCGCGTCGTCACGCGTGGGATATACGCCCACGCGCACCCGGTAGCGGGCCCCGCTCTGGCGCGCGCCCTCGGAGACGTAGGCGTCGTAGCCGCCATCGACGAGGCCCCGGCGCATCGTCTCGGCCTGGGGGCGCGTCTTGAACGCGGCGACCTGGATGGTGAAGCGGCGCTCGGGCGGCGCAGCGCCGGCGGCGGGGCGGGCCGCCACCACGGCCCGCGCCGGATCGGGCTCCGGCAGCTGGGGCCGGACCGCCTCCGGCCTGGGCGTTTCCGGGTTGGGCGTCTCCGGTCTGGCCGCTCGCGATGGCCGCGGCTTGGGCGGGAGCGGGTCGGCCGTGATCGGAGCCCTCAGGTCCTGGTAGAAGCTCAGCACGGGAGCCGGCTGAGGCGGGCGCCCGCGCTCCACCACCCGGCGGGCCGCCTCCGGCTCCACGCGGGACGCGCTGGCGGCTCCCAGGGACGGCAGCAGCCGCGGCCAGTGGCGGCCCGCCAGCACCCCCGCCAGGAACACGAGCCCGACGATGACCACGAAGCCCAGGAGGACCAGGACCGACGCGGTCTGGTTGCTCCAGCTGGGCTCGCGGCGCCTCACATGTGCTCCGGGGCGCCGACGCCGAGCAGGTCGAGACCGTTGCGGAGGGTCTGGCCGACGGCGGTGCACAGAGCCAGTCGCGCGCACATGAGCCGCTCGTCGCCCTGGATCACGCGGTGGGCCTTGTAGTACGGGTGGAAGAGCCCGGCCACCTCAGAGAGCCAGTAGGCGACGCGGTGCGGCTCCAGGGACCGCGCGGCGCCGGCCACGAGGTCGGGGAACTGGACGAGCCGCTTCATCAGCGCGAGCTCCTCGGACAGACGGAGGGGGTCGAGATCGACCTCGCCCCACGGCGGCACCCGGATCCCCTGCTCGGCCAGCTGATTGGCAATCGAGTGAATGCGGGCGTGGGCGTACTGGACGTAGTAGACAGGATTGTCGGCGGACTGCCGCGTGGCCACGGCGAGGTCGAACTCCAGCGGGCTGTCGTGCCGCCGGGTGAGAAAGGTGAAGCGGGCGGCGTCGCGCCCGACTTCCTCCAGGAGCTCTTCCATCAGCACGAACTCGCCGCGCCGTTTCGACATGCGCACCGGCTGGCCGTCCCGGAGCAGCGTGACAAGCTGGACGATCAGCACCTCGAAGGCCTCGGGCGGATGACCCAACGCCTCCATGGCCGCCCGCAGTCTGGGCACGTAGCCGTGGTGATCGGGACCGAAGAGATCGATCACGCGATCGGTATCGGCGAACTTCACGTAGTGATGGTTGGCCACGTCGACGGCGAAGTACGTCGGCTCGCCGCTCGAACGCCGCAGGACGCGGTCCTTGTCGTCGCCAAACTCCGGCGAGCGGAACCAGAGCGCGGCCTCGTGCTCGTGGGTCAGGCCCCGCGCCGCCAGCTCGTCGAGCACTTTCTCGGGCAGGTGGCGGTCGCGCACGTCGTGCTGCTCGGACGTCCACCGGTCGAACTCGACGCCGTAGGCGCGCAGCACGGCCCGCTGCTTGTCGATGAGCCGGGCCACCGCCCAGCGCCCGAAGTGCTCCAGCCGCCGGTCAGGGGGAACCTCGGCGGGCCCCGGGCCGCCCTCCCTCAGGTAGTCGGCGGCGAGATCCACGAGGTACTCCCCCGGATAGCCGCCGTCGGGCAGCGCCGCCGTTTCGCCGAGAGCCTGCCGCACCCGGGCTTCGAACGACCGCGCCAGAGCCTCGAACTGGGAGCCGGCATCGTTGATGTAGTACTCCGTGGTGACCCGGGCGCCCTGCCCGCGAAGCAGGCGAGCCAGCGCATCGCCGATGGCGGCGGCGCGGGCGTTCACGATGACGAGCGGCCCCGTCGGGTTGGCGGAGACGAACTCCAGACGGATCCGGCGCCCGCGCAGCGTGCTCCCCCGCCCGTAGCTCTCGCCGGTCACCAGCAGCTCGCGCAGGGCGGAGGTGTACCACGCCGACGAGAGCACCACGTTGATGAATCCCGGACCGGCGACCTCCAGGCGATCGACCTCGGGCATCGCCGGAAAGTGCTGGACGATCATCTCGGCGACCTGCCGCGGCGGGCGCCGGGCGGCCCGGGCCAGGACCAGGGCGGTGTTCGTCGCATAGTCGCCGTGCTCGACCTGGCGCGGCACCTCCCACAGGCAGGTCTCCGGCTCGGGCAGCCCCGCCGCCGCGAGTGCCGCCCTCACTCCCTCGCTCAGCCGCTCGGTGACACTTCGCACGTCGCCCCCGCCCCCAGAATCAAAATCGCCGCCAGTGGCGGCGATCCGCCACATGATACCGACGGCTTCGCAGCGGGCCGAGAAAAAAGCCGCGACCTTGGGGAACTCTTTCCACTCCGACGCTCAGTCCGACACGGGGCCGCAGCGTCCTGCGCACACACACCGCGGAGGCGGCGCGCCCTGTCGCGATCACAGGTCAGGACGGCCGAACCCGAGGCCTCCGGGCTGGCCATCGATATACCTCTCATGTCTTGCCGACTAAATAGCTGTCGTATCAGCGAAAAACGCTTGCCACAAGGATCGCCACGGCCGCGGAGAGTGTGGTGGCGATCCACAGCAACCGTAGACTGGCCCTCACGTCGGCAACATCCGGCCACCGTCCCTGACCCAACACGTAGTGCCCTGGCTTCTCGAGGCGCACCCGGAGCGCACCGGCCATCGCCGACATCGTCCACCCGGCGTTCGGACTCGCCGTGAGCGCGTGTTGTCGCCACATGGATGTCCACGCGCCGCGTGCATCACCGCCGCCGAGACCGGCGGCAAGCACGAGCACCAGGGCCGCCAGTCGCGCCGGCACGAGGTTCAGCAGATCGTCCAGCCGCGCGGCGGCCTTGCCGAAGTGTTCCAGGGAACCCGCGCGATAGCCGAACAGGGCATCCGCGGTGTTGATGGCCCGGTAGGCCGCAGCCCCCGGGAGTCCGAAGACGGCGTAGGCGAGGAGCGGCGCCAGCACGGAGTCGGTCAGGTTCTCGGCAACCGACTCGATCGCGGCGGAGGCGACGTGTGGCGCGTCGAGCGTCGTCGTGGGGCGACTGACGAGGTGCCAGCCAACCGCGGCCCGGGCCGCAGCAGTGTCGTCGCGGGCCAGGCTGTCCGCCACGCTTCCGGCCGCCGTCGCCAGGCCTCGCGCCGCCAGCGTCGTCTTGAGGGCGACGACTTCAAGGACGAGGCCGACCGGCCCCAGACGCTCGGCCACGAGGGCGATGAGCCATCCGGCCGCGGCGGCCGCGATGGTCACGCCCACCGTCAGCGCCGTCCCCGCCGCCAGCAGCCGGAGGGGAGATCCACGGCCCAGGCATCGCCGGCCGGCGCTCAAGGTCGAGCCGATCCAGGCCACGGGATGCCAGCGGTTGCGCGGGTCCCCCAGCATCACGTCGAGGACGAGGGCCCCGACGATGACGAAGGCGGCGATGGGGCCCCTCAGAGGTCTTCGCGCTCGGCGACGGCCGGGACGTCCGCCGCCGCGACCGCCCGCATCACGCCGCGTAGCGCCGTCGCAGGTCCTGCCACAGCGCGGTGCGCGTCCAGTCGGGCTCGCGCAGGCGATTCAACTGGTCGTCGAGGTACGGACTGGGGAAATACACGGTCACCATCTGCTCTCCCCGCCCGTTCCAGAGGCGCAGGCCATAGGTGGCGGGCACGCAGGCGCCGCCGACCGTACGGAACAGCGCGGCGCGGGCCACGCGCCGCGCCCGGGCCAAACCCTCGCGCCCCTGGCCGCTGGTGTCTCCGACGCAGAGGTGGAAGTGCCAGGCGCCGGTGTCGGCAGTGAGGTAGCCGTCGAGCATGCTCAGCGCGGGCGGCGCGGTGAACCGGATCTCCCAGGCCGCCCCCTGGATGATGGGCCCCACGGTGATGCGGGCCCAGTGCTCCGTGAGGAGCTCGCGGAGCAGACGCTCGATCCTGTCGCCGTCGACGGAGATGTCATCGTATTCGGTCGTCGTTCCGTCGATGTCCTGCTCGATGGATGCCATGGTGGGGATTGTACAAGGCCATGGCTCACTGCAGCTCGAACACGATGGGCAGGCGAACTCTGAGGATACGCGCGGGCACGCTGGCAGGAAATGGCTGGGCCCCGAGCTCCCGCACGGTCTCCACCGCCGCCTCGTCGAGCAGCCGATGCGCAGACGACTTCACGATCGACACGTCGCGGATCATCCCGCTCGGCAGGATCGTGAGCTCGATGGTGACGGCGCCCGTCAGCCCGCGCCGGCGAGCCACGGGTGGATAGCGGAGTGCCGCGTGGATGCGCTGCCGCAGCCCGGCGAGATATTCGGTGTAGAGGGCGCCCGCGTCCCCCTCGCGGGTCGGGGACCGGCGGGCGAGTTCCGGTCCGGCGCGGTCTCCCCCGCCGGCGGCGTTCCCCGGCGATGGCCGAACCGAGCGCTGGTCGGGCGCGACAGCGAGGCCGACTCGGGACGCGGGAGCGTCCCACCCGGGAGTCTCGTCGGACGCGCTGCCGCCGCCCGGGTGGGCAGACGCGGGCTCGGGTGGCGCCGCGCGGCCGCCCAGATCGCTCAGCGCTGCGCTCGCCGATGGCGACTCCGGCTCGGCGGCGGGAGGGACAGACCGTGCCGGCGCAGGAGGCGCAGGCTCCACCGCGGGCTCCTCGAGGGAGGCCGCCATCGGCGGGGGAAGCGGCGGCGCAGACGGCCGTGAGGGACTGGATGTCGCCTCGGGCAGAGCGGGGGCCTCGGTGACCGCCGGGGGTCCCGAGGACGGAAGGGCCGGCGCCGAGGTCGCGGGCTGGCGCCGCGCCCGCGTGCGAGCCGCGGTGGGCGGAACCGGGGCCGGACTCGCGCGCTCGCCGCCCGAGTCGACAGCGGTGAGATCGACGAAGAGCGCCGGGAGCAGCTCGCTGCTCGGCAACGCTGTGAGCAGCGCGGTCACGACGACCGCGTGGACGACAAGCGAAGCGACGAAGCCGCGGCTCACGGGTGCTCCAGCCTCCAGCGCCTGATGCCGGCGTCGAGCGTCCGCTTCGCCACCCGGGCCACCAGCGCGCCCAGCTCGCTCAGCGGCCCGCCGAACCGGACGCTGAGCCCGCGGCCGGTCGCCGCGACCGCCACGGCGTCGGTCGAGGTACCGCTGGCCAGCCCGCCGTCGCTGGCGCGGACTCCGGCCTCGGCCAGCGCCAGCGTCTTGGCTTCCGTGATGGTCAGAACGAGATTCACCAGCGCCGCCGGCTCCGGCGCGGCATCCACGACGACGATGGTGTTGATCGTCGACGGCGCCCACTCGGTCGGCCGCCCGCGCCCGGCTCCCAGCACGTTGCTTAGCCCGACCGTCGCGATGGCGACCGCGGAGAGCGCACCGCAGGCATCATCGGCCACCTCGGCCTTCTCCGTCCAGGCGGC
Organism: Candidatus Rokuibacteriota bacterium; assembly: GCA_050731715.1. Lineage (GTDB taxonomy): Bacteria > Methylomirabilota > Methylomirabilia > Rokubacteriales > CSP1-6 > 40CM-4-69-5. Next base: position 3,400 of record JBOHPM010000022.1, on the reverse strand, counting down.
GGTCAGCAGGCCCACCCACGGCGGGGCCAGCCCGCGGCAGCGGGCGAACTCGGCGAGCACCGGCTCGGAGTCTTCGTAGCGGAACGCGCGCGGGACGTGCAGGTTCATGATGGCCCGGGCCATGTTGAGGCCGCCGGCCACCACGGCCGACGAGAGCACGGTCAGGGGTTCGTCGGCACGAACCACGACCGCCTCCCGATCGACCGTGATGGCGACGCCCGGGATCATCGTCGTCCGGTCGACTCAGTACCGAGCCTGAAGTCCGGCCAGGAAGTTGATGCCGAGCGCCGGGAATCCGAGAACTTCCTGGTAGTCCTGGTCGGTCAGGTTGTTCACGCGCGCGGTGAGCTCGAGAGAGGGGGCCGCGCCCCGCCGGGGCAGGATGCGCCAGGTGCCACCGACGTCGATACGATGGTAACCCGGGTTGCTCGGCAGTCCTTCCCGCTCGAACTGGCTCGACACCACCTCCGCCTCGGCAAAGACGGTGACCGTCTTGATCGGCTCCCAGGTGACGCCGGCGGTGTAGCGGTTTCGGGGGAAGCGCCGCAGGGGGCGGCCGGTGGAGAGATCTTCGGTGTCGGTGTACGTGTAGCCTCCCGAGACCGTGAGGGTGTCGAGGATGTCGACGGTCGCCGCGACCTCCACACCCTCGGTCCGGGCCCGACCGACGTTGATGGGACACCCGAAGGGATTGCCCGGCGGACACTGAGTTCCGTCGAACGTGAGGGCAATCAGGTTCTTGAACTGGTTGTGGAAGTACGTAAACCCGAGCCGCACTCGATCGCTCCAGAAACGCTGGTCGACGCCGGCATCCCAGGTCTCGCTCCGCCCGGGCTGGAGGTCCGGGTTGGCGAAGCCGGGGAAGAAGAGGTCGTTGATCGTCGGCGCCCGAAACCCCTCCCCCCACGTCCCGCGCAGCTTGGTCCCCGTCTCGCGGATCAGGACGACGGCGGAAGCGCGATCGGTGGCCACGTCGCCGAAGCTGCTGGTGTCATCCCACCGCCGTCCGCCGGACAGGACCAGCCGGTCGAACAGCCGCAGCTCATCCTGGATGAACCAGGAGGTGGTGTCCAGGTTCTCGTCCAGCAGCGTCGAGAAGCCGCCGCTGCTCGAGTCGATCTTCCCGGACTCCGTCTGGTACTCGCCGCCCACCGTCAGCGTGTTCCACTTCCCGGCGTGCCACGCCGTGACCACCTCGACCTCCTGGCGCCGGGTATCGATCTGGGAGCGCGTCGCGCCGAAGAGGAGGTCCAGGTTGCCGGCCGCCGCATCGTCCGGCGTCGCCGGGTCCCGAAAGGTGAGCCAGTTCCAGAAGACGCCGTAGCGCGCCCGGACCTCGAACCACTCCACGGGCTTGTGGGTCCACTCCAGGGCCAGGGTCAGCGTGTCGCTGGTCTGTTCGGCGTTGGGATCGAGCACGAAGAACGGGCGCTCGGCCGTCGGCGTGAGGCCGTCCATGGGGAGCTCCGACCACGTATTGGTGTAGCGGGCGCTCACGCCGATGTGGCCAGAGTGCGGCAGCGTCAGGCCCAGGCGGCTGCTCACCGCGCCTTGCTCGCTGGAGTCGTTGGCGAATTGCCCGTCGCTCGCCAGCCAGGAGCCGCCCAGCGAATAGTCGAAGATGCCGACGCTCCCGCTGAAGCCGGCCCGCTCGCGATGGGTCCCGTAATTGCCAGCCTCGACCGAGACGTACGACGAGAGGGGACCGCGCCCGCGCTTGGTGATGATGTTGACGACACCGCCGATGGCGTCGGCGCCGTAGATGGTGGACTGCGGCCCCCGCACGATCTCGATGCGCTCGATCTGGTCGATCGAGATGTCGGCCAGCTCGGCCACTCCGGCGGTCGGGCTCTTCGCCCGGACGCCGTCCACCAGGACCTGCACCTGCTGGGGCCCGGCGCCGCGGATGCGGATGCTCGTCGTCTTGCCGAGGCTCCCCGAGCGCTGGATGTCGACGCCCGGCACGTGCCGGAGCGCGTCCCCGACGGTCTCCCAGCGGTACGTCTCGATATCCTCCGCGGTGATGACGGTGACGGCGGCCCCCAGCCGCTCCTGCGGCGTCTCGATCTTGGTCGCGGTCACGACGACGGGCTCCAGCCGCTTCTCCTCCTGGCCCTCGGCGGCACCGACGAGCGCGGCCGCCAGGACGGGCCCGAGCACGACCGCTCCGATCACACGATGCATGCTCCACTCCTTTTCCACGAAAGGGGTTCGAAGCTGATCCCCGGGCGGGTCTCCTGACTCGTGGATCGTCGCGTGCGTCCCACCTTCCCATCCGATCGCCACGTCGTCTCGACGGCGTGGCGCTGACAGTGGCTCCGCGCTTGCGGAACGGGACGGCGCTCCCCACTTACAGTGGCGGGACCGTGCCGGCCTCGGCCCTGGGGCCTCACCGGCTTCCCTCGCGTCGGGGTCTCCCGGTCTTCTCTACCTGGCGCCTCTCACCTCCCCCCGCGACCACCGCCGGACTGCGCGGGCGCCCACGCCACCTGCACCACCGGACGCCCGGTGCTCCGTCACGCTGGGGACCAGCGACACGATCCGCACTGGCGGAGCGGGCAGCGCGATGCTCGTCCCCAGCATGTCGACGAACGTGAGGGCGGGCGCCGGCCCCGGAACACAGAACACCCAGATGAGGGCGAGCAACACAGTCATCGCAGTCATCGCGGCCGTCCGCGCGCCGGCTTTGCCGGCGCGATCGAATCCTCGGGGGAGGATTCGGAGGGGGCCGCCGAGGCCCCCTCCGACGTGCTCACGCCGGCCGACTTGAACGTGGCCATCTCTTGGTAGAGCAGCGTGGCCGCCCGCGCGAGATGGATGAAGAGGGCGCCACCCGTCCCTTCGCCCAGCCGCAGCGACAATTCCAGATAGGGGCGCAGGCCGAGGTGCTCCAGCACGAGCGCGTGGCCCGGCTCGGCGGAGCGGTGGGCCGCGAACAACGCGGGCCGGACGGCCGGGGCCAGGGCCACCGCCACCAGCGCCGCGGCCCCGGCGATGAAGCCGTCGAGCACGACGGGCAGCCGCCGCGCGGCCCCGGCGAGCGCGATACCGACCAGCCCGGCGATCTCGAAGCCTCCGACCTTCGCCAGCACGTCGATGGCATCCCGGGGCTCGGGACGGTTGACGGCGAGCGCCCGCCGCACGACGTCGACCTTCCGTCGCCACGTCGCATCGTCCACGCCGGTCCCTCGCCCGGTGACGGCCTCCGGCGTAGCGCCGGTCAGGGCGGCCGTGATCGCGCTCGCCGCCGTGGTGTTGCCAATGCCCATCTCGCCCGTGATCAGGAGGTCCGCGCCCGCGGCCTGGGCCTCGTCGACGAGCCCGGCCCCGGCGGCAATGGCCGCGAGCGCCTGCTCCCGGCTCATGGCCGGGCCCCGCGCGAGATTGGCCGTGCCGGAAC